>JAVBYL010000036.1 GCA_030824035.1 Humidesulfovibrio sp. | reverse complement strand
GCGGCCTTTGGCGATGCCGTGAGCCAGTACTTCCCGGTGTTCCAGGTATCGCGCACAACGGTGCTGCTGCAGGGGCTCTCCGCCCTCACCGTGGGGCTGGTGGCGGGCATCGTGCCCGCGTTGCGCGCCCGCAGCGTGGGCATAGCCGAAGCCCTGCGGCGGGTGGGCTGATGGCTTCCCTGGCCTCCTACAGCCTGCGCAACTTGCTGGCGCGCCGCCTGACCACGGCCCTGACCGCTGGCGGCATGGCGCTGGTGATTTTTGTTTTTGCGGCGGTGCTGATGCTGGCCGAGGGGCTGCGTTCCACCCTGGTGCAGACCGGCTCGCCCAGCAACGCCATGGTGTTCCGCAAGGGCTCCAAGAGCGAGATAGAGAGCGTGGTTGAGCGCGGGCTGGCGCCCCTGGTGGAAACGCGGCCCGAGATCGCCCGCGCCGCCGACGGCTCGCCCCTGGCCGCCCGCGAGGTGGTGGTACTTATGAGCATGACCAAGCGCGGCACCACCAAGGTTTCCAACATCATCCTGCGCGGCATAGGCGAAAAGTCCCTGGCGCTCCGGCCGCAGGTAAGGCTGGTGAGCGGGCGGATGCCGCGCTTCGGCTCCACGGAGATTCTGGCCGGGGAGAGCGTTTCGCGCCGGTTCGAGGGCGCTGGCCTGGGCGAAAAGCTCAAGTTCGGCATGCGCGAGTGGACGGTGGTGGGCATCTTCGACGCCGGGGCCACAGGGTTCAGCTCAGAGGTTTGGGGTGACGCGGACCAGTTCATGAGCGCCTTCCGCAGGCAGGCGTACTCCCTGGTGCTGGTGAAGGTGCAGGGCGGGGCAGGGGGCTTTGCGGCCTTCCGCGCCGGGTTGGAGGCGGACCCGCGTCTGAAGCTGGAGACCAAGCCGGAGACGGTGTTCTACGCCGAGCAGTCTGAAATGATGGCCAAGTTCCTGCGCATCATGGGCATTTCGCTCACGGCCATCTTCTCCATCGGCGCCATGATCGGGGCCATGATCACCATGCATTCCGCCGTGGCGGGTCGCACGGCCGAGATAGGAACCCTGCGCGCCCTGGGCTTCCAGCGGCGCACCATCCTCTGGACCTTTGTGCTGGAGGCGCTCTTGCTGGGCCTGCTCGGCGGCTCCTTGGGCCTGGCGGCCGCCTCCGGCCTGCAGCTGTTCACCATCTCCACCATGAACTTCCAAACCTTTTCCGAGCTGGCCTTCGGATTCAGCCTCACGCCGGGCATTGTGCTGGTGTCCCTGGGCTTCGGCATGGGCATGGGGCTGCTCGGCGGCATCATTCCGGCCGTGCGCGCCGCGCGCATCAAGATAGTGGACGCCCTGCGCGCCGTATAGCGCCCCGCCAGGGCGAGGGGCCAGCCAGGACTAGCGCAGGCTGAAGTCCACGCGCCCTCCCGCAGGAACATCCTTGGGAGACTCCCCGCCAACCTTCGGCGCCAGCAGGAACACGCGGCTCTGGTCCACGCCGCCCTTTTCCACCAGCCAGGCCTGCACGGCGATGCCGCGGTCCTGGGCCAGGCGCTCCATGTCGTCCTTGCCCGCCACGGCGTTGGCCAGCAGCAGGGCTTCCATCTCCTCCACGGGCAGGCCCTTGGGCAGGCCGATGAGGTTGCGCGGCTTCTTGATGTCCGCCGACTTGTACACCCGCTCCAGATAGCGTGGGTATTCCTCCGGCGTCATGGTCACCTCGGCCACGCTGCCGCTGGTCTTGCCCCGGCGCGCCATCTCGGTGGCCTTCTTGGCCTTCACCTGATGCTCCAGCGCCGTGCGCTTCAAGCCTTCCAGCTCAACCTGCGGGTCCACATGCCCGGCTATGTCGAGCTTCAGCCCTGGCCTGTCGCGCAGGGCCTTGGAGAGCGTCTCCAGGTGCTGCACCGCCTCCGGGGTCAGGGTGGCTCGCCCCGGCTCGAAGGCCAGGTAGGAGAGCTCCTCCCCGCCGCCGAACAACGAGGCCAAGAGCGTGAAGGGCGAGGTGGCCGCCTTCACCAGCAGGTTCATGATGACCTTGACGATGATGCCGCCCACGCTGAATTCGGGGTCGTTGAGCGAGCCTTCGACGGGCAGGTTGATGTCGATTTCGCCGCGTGAGTTGGACAAGAGCGCCACCAGCAGGTTCACGGGCACGGACATGGCGTCCGGGCTGTCCACCTTGTTGCCGAAGGTCAGCTGGTCCAGGAACACCTTGTTCTCCGCCTTCAGCGCGCCGTTTTCCACGTGGTAGTGCACGTCCACGGAGAGCTTGCCCTTCTCGATGGCGTAGCCCACATAGCGGCCGGAGTAGGGGCTGAAGGTCGACATCTCGATGCCGGTGGCCTTGGCCTTGATGTCCAGGTTCAGCACCTTGCCCAGCGGGTCCATGCTGCCGGAGATGTCCAGGGGGCCGGTGCGGTCCACCTTGCCGCGTATGGCCACCGTGGTCATGGTGCCTGCGCGCAGGGCCCCGATGTGCCCGGAAAGGTCCGTGAGGTTGGCGGTGTAGTTGGGCTTGATGAAACGGTCGGTGAAGATGATGTTGCCGCCGCTGAGGTTGATGCGCCCGATGCGGATTTGCGGCTCGGCCCCGGTCCTTTGCGCTTCCTTGCCTGGCTTGTCGGCAGAAGAAGGCTTGTCGACAGGGGCGGGCTTGGCCACGGGGGCAGGCTTGTTTTGCGCGGCGAGGGCGGGCTTCTGGCCCGTCTTGCCGTCGCCCGTGCCGTCACCCGTGCCTTCGTCCTTGTGCATCACGTCCTGCAGGTTCAGCCGTCCCTCGGGGCTCAGCAGCACACGAGCGTAAAAGCTCGCCAGGGAGATGTCCGAAACGCCAAAGCGCAGCGGCGAGGAGCCCGCGTCCAGCCCCGTGAGCCGCAGGCTGCGCCAGCGCAGCAGGTCAGTGGCGTTGAGCTTGTCGAGTACGTTGAAATCGATGAGCGCCAGCTCGCCCTTGAAGGCGGCGTCTTCCCCGGCCAGGGTCAACCGGCCCTTGGCCGAGACCTCGCCCCGGGTGAGGATGGCGTTGAGTCCGCTCGTGGCCCAGCTTTGCAGGGCCACAAGGTCCACATGGGCGAGGTCCAGGTCCAGCTCCGCCGCCACCGGGGCCAGGCCGAACGAGCCCTGCACGCCCACGCTGCCGCGTTCGTTGATGCGGCTGGAGAAATTGAGCTTGGATGAGGCGCCAGGGGTGCCGGCAGTGCCAGGGGAGGACGCCAAGCCCTCCAGGCGCAGGGCCAGCTCGCTGGCCGTGAGGCTGCGGCCCTTCTTGCCGATGGTCATGTCGGTGTAGGTCAGCTTGCCGCCCTCCACCGCGATGCGGCCCACGCTCCATGCCCAGGCGGGCTGGGGCTTGGCCGCGGGCTTCTTTTGGGCTGGCCCGGCGGCTGCCGTCGTCTTGGCTGGCAAGGCCTTGGCTGGCGCTGCTGGCGTTGGTGACGTTTTGGCAGGCTTTGCCTGTGCGGCAGGCGCGGTGAAGTCCCCGGCCAGCTGCTGCACGTCCAGCTCGCCGCTGGGCAGCCTGCGCACAGTGCCGCTGGGCTGCTTCAGCAGCACCTCCGCCACCGTGGCTTGGCGCTTGGCGGTGGAGGCGTCGATGCCCTTCACCCCCAGCCCGGCAAAGGCGAAGAGTGGCTCCGTGCCGCCCCGCAGCACCGAGAAGTCCGCGAGGCTCAGCGCGCCGCGCACCGCACCGGCCAGGGTGGCCTCGTCAAGGGTCAGCTCGGCCCGGCCAAGCTTCAGCTTTGCGCCGCCCTTCCGGGCGCTGGCCAGGGCCACATCGCGCAGGGTGGTGCGGCCGGAAACACGCACCTGGGCGCCCTGTTTTTCCGGGCGGGAAAAGGCGATGGTCAGCTGGGTGTCCAGCCGCGCGGATTCCAGGCTGGCGGGCAGGTCGGGCGGGGCGTATTCGTTCAGGCGCATGAGGTCGAAGTCCTTGATGTCCAGCACCAGCGCCGCGTCCTGGCCGGGGGCGAAGGGGCGCGCCGTGCCGGAAAGGGCCAGGGGCGCGCCGTTGACCTTGGCCGAGAACTTCGGCTCCACCGTGCTGTCCACCTCGCCCTCGGCGTTGGTGAGAAAGGGGATGCCCAGGGTGATTTCGGTCACATCGTGGCGGGCCTGTTCCAGCTGGTCGTCAAAGATGACCACGCCGCCCTCAAGGGTGATGTTGGCCACGGAGAACTGTGGCGTTGGGCCGGAGGGCTCCACCGGCGCTTTGGGAGGCGCTGTCCATTTGTCGAGCAGGTCCGAGAAGTTGTAGCTGCCAGTTGCCTCCCGCCGCACGTACAGGCGCGGGCCGCTCAGGCGCACCTCGCTCACCACGGGAATGCCTCGCGCCAGCGAGGTGGAGGAGAGGTTCACGTACAGTTTGTCGAAGGCGAACAGCGCGTTTTCCGGCGTGTGGCCCACGGAAAAGCCGGTGATCGTGGCTGTGAGCGCATAGGGCGAGATGGTGATGCCCTCGATGCGCACAGGCCGGGCGAATTCCTCGCTGAGCAGCGTTTCCAGCTTGTCTTTGGCGAAGCCGGGCAGCCAAAAGTATCCGGCCAGGCCGAAAAGCAGCACGAGGGCGGCCAGGGTGGCCAGCCCGTAGCGGACTGCGCGGGGCCGGAACACGGCCTGGGCGCGCTGGCGGAGCAGGCTTGCGGAAGTCGGAGGTGTCGTCATGGTGTGCTGTGCCCCGTTGGGTGTTCTGTTGGCTGGCGCATGGGCCTGTTGTGCGGCCTGGTGCGCCTTATGCGCAATGGTGCAGTGCGCGCGGCAAGCGCCACAAGGGCGCACTGCCACTATGCTTACATCCTTGAGCGACACGGGGGGGAAAGTCAAGGCCGCCTGATGTTTCCGTATCATCGGGGGCCCGGCGCGGGCAATAAAAAAGGCCGGGAGCAAACGCCCCCGGCCCATTTTTCGTTCCTCGGGCACCAGCCCGGGGTTAGGCGATCCAGTCGTCGTCCGCCTCCACCGGGGCAAAGCCGCGGCGCATGGTGTTCTCGGAAACAAGGCGGGGATCCATGAACTGCAGCAGGTAGTCCGGGCCGCCG
>JAVBYL010000004.1 GCA_030824035.1 Humidesulfovibrio sp. | reverse complement strand
CATACCCTCCAGCCTTCTGGACCAGCTTGAGCCAATCAACTCGCTTCAGCACCTTCTTGGCGGCTTCGGCGACCTTGGCGGTGGTCGGGCGAGCGCGCCGGAGTTCTTCGACAATCGTTTCGATGACGACGATTTTTGCGTCCTCGAAGCCCTCAAACGCCCAGCCGTTGAACCAGAGGCACAAGACCCGATCCTGTCCCGCAAATGAGCCCTCAATCATTTTGAGGACGCTCGACTTGCCCGCTCCCCAGTCGCCGTGCACGCCAATGGTCATTGGAGCCTTGGGGGTATTGAGAATCAGGCAGACAATCGTTTGAGCAATCGCCTCATAGTGGAGAAGGTCCGTGGCAGTTTCCTGATCGTTCAGAAACATGGGGTCTCCGGCGGATGGTTGTACAGGTTGGAGCATTGTGGCGTATAAATGGAATTCTATAGCGTAAAATTTTGCTACGTGATTTCGGCCAGGGAATCAACACCGACAACTTATCGGAAGAACTCAATACAGAACCGAATGGGCACTATTTCGCCAAGGTTCAAGGGAAGGAATTATGCAGCGCCCACGAAAAATATCTTGATGTTTTGGATTGGCTGGGGCATTATAAAAAATTAATTGACATCTGTGAACGCTTTTGCTATACGATTTTTCATATGCGCACACAAATTACCGTGAACACTCTCGTGGTCATCCATTCCAACATTAGAAGATGTTCTACTACCCGGGAAGGGTCTTCCGCGTGGCTGTGTTCTCAGCTGCCACGTGATGTTGGTTGGACGGGTACAAACACCACGAGGAATGAGCATGACCCCAGAAGAACGAGTTTTTTTCGCAGCAAAGGACGCATCGGACATCGAAGCCGTCAGGCTCCGTCTGCTTAGGCAGATTGAGCTGGCGGGGGCTGACGGAATCCAGGCGGAACACATTGGCGGGCACTGGTGGAGGCTGGCCAGCAAGCATGCTCCTGACGATGGGGTGCTCCGGTCCGGTCTGGCGGACCTCTTTACGCCGGTGTTCTTGCGTGGGGACCTCCCGCTTGGCGCGCAGGACGTCTACCCGGCCCAAGACGAAGCAGACATCCACATTCTGCTGGCCGCTTGCTCCGAAGGGTTTGACAGCTTCAGCGCTCGTATTGAACTCGCGCGCAAGCTTCGCGCAGAAGCACAGCAAGCACGCTCTGGAGCGAAGCGCCTCCCGTTTCTGCTGTCCGCCCCCAGGGTGATTCCGGCTGACGAAGCGGAGCTCATCTTTTCCATGACCGGTGACCACCAGGACTAGCCCAAGAAGGGCCAAAGAGGGTGATGTCAGTGAGGCGGCTCTTTTGAGCCGCCTCTTCTTTTACATAATGAGTTTCAGTGGGACTGGGGGAGACTCTGCCTACAGGCAGAAGAAAGGTAGAGAACCTCGTCTATCTACCTTACCACTCTGCCAGGCACTAGTTGCGCTCCGCGCCTCGCTGTTTGTAAAGCGTTCCCCGCTGGTGTCGGCCGTGACCTGCAAACGAGTCCTTGTTTCGCAACTCCCTGCCCAAGATCAGCTAGAACCTGTAACCCACCATGGCCGCCGCGGTCACGCCGTTGTCTGAAAAGCTGATCGGGCTATCCGCCGCATCTCCGATGAGCCGCTTTACGTCTGTACGCACGTTGAGGAACCAGTGCTCGTCAAAACGGTAGTTGGCATCGATGCCGGCCCGTATGTCCTTGAACCCCGCACCCGCATCGTATCTGGCGAAACCGGAATTCACAGCCTGCGTGGAGGTGACGCCGAAGAACGTCTGCATGTAGTCTTTGTTCGCCCAGGTGGCGCCCGCATGCGGCGTGAGCGTAAGCTTGTCGGTCAGCTTGTAGGGTAGGGCGAGGCCCAAATCCACCACCACGCCATCGTTGTCGTCTCCAGTGTACTTCGTTGCCGCGGCGCTCAAGTCCAGCATCCACAGGCGGTAAGAAGCAAAGGCCTTGAGGCCGAGGGCGGCGTCGATATCGCCCATGCCCCGCAGCCGGTCATCGCCATTGCCAAAGAGACCGTCGTCCTTGCTGTCGGTCCGGCCGGGGTTATAGGTCAGCCCCGCGCCGATGCGTAGGTCGCCGGTACGCCAGTATGCGCTCAGGCCATTGGCGTTCAGCGAGATCATATCCTTATAGGTGATACTGACCAGCGGCACTGGCATGACGTGGTAACGGTCGCTGCCCTCGAAGGTGGGGACGAGGGCGGCACCTGCGCCGAGGCTCACATCCCATTCGTTTTTGGCCTCCGGTGCGGACTTTGCGGCCAAGCCGTCCTGAGCCATGAGCGGCAGAGGGAGGGCCAGCAGGGCCAAAAGCACGATGATCGTAAGTGATGGTGTCAGTCTGTTGGCCATGGGGAGCTCCTGCTTCGATGTGGACGGGTTGTCGTCCGAATCGTCGCTCGTTTGTTTGCATTCCGGAAAACGGAGGGCGCCCGTCTTTAATAGATCGAACACGTGATCTATTTATGCGCGGGAGACCGGACAGTCAAGAAAAAAGAGCGAACGCTCTATTATTGTGAAAAACTTTCTCGTGGGGCGATGGGCGGCAAGGCCACAAGCCGTCAGGACTTCGGAGGGGCCAGGAACCTGGCGAACAAGGTCTTCAAAACATGGATGTTTTTTTCAACATCAAGTCTGGAATTGCGGAGGGACAGGGTTTTCAGGCCGTCGGAGATGCTGAGCATGACTCCAGCCGTCACCATCGGATCAAGCCCAGGATCTATCTGCCCGCTGGCCTGGCCTTTGCGGAGGAAATCGGAGATTTGCGCCTGGAGCGCCTTGCTGTTTTCTTCTATGATTTTCGCCATGGCGGGGTTGCGCCCAGCTTCGGCGAGCATATCAATGCGCATCTCTTGGCCAAGATGCTTGGCACCTGTCATGGCGGCTTCAACCCCGGCCAAAATCGTTGCGAGCACATCTGCCCCGTCCACGGCTTTGCTGAAGAACCGGACGGTGGCTTCGAGTCTGGCTTTGGCCATCTCTTGGATGATCGCTTCTTTGCTGGCGAAGTAATGGTAGAGGTGGCCCGGGCTGATCTTCGCCTCGGCGCAGATGCTTGAGATGGTGGCTCCCTGAAAGCCCTTGCGGACGAAGCACCGGCCAGCCGCTTCCAAGATCTCGCGCCGCTTCTCTTCGTGTTTGATGGGATCGACTGTGCGCATGGTCTTCTCACCTAGACTGAACGGGCCAATCTGGCAAGTTCAACGGTTTGGCGCACATCCCTCTCGGGCCGCCCGCCCGCGCTGATTGACGAACTGTGCTGCTTCCCGAATGCAAGGCGTACACGGTTGGTCTCCACTGAACCAAAATGACGCGGACCTGTTCGCATGCGGAATCCCGCAGATGCATTCAGGGGCAGCCAAGCCCCTCATATCCGCAGCCTGTACGATTATGAGGGGCCTGCCGCCCCACGATTGGCCGCTGGACGGGGCGGAAGCTCCCGGCCCGGCCAGACTCAGCGCGTCAATATTTGCCGGCGTCGGTCGGCGTCATGAATTCACCCCCCACAGCCCAGTCGGAGATGGCGACATCCTCGAACACGACATAGATGTATTTCGCATCGGTCCCTGTGTTGCGCACGATGCTATCCGTGATGTCCTTCGCAACGGCCTGCTTGGCTTTCTGGTCCTTGCCTTCAAACCAACTGACTTTGACAAACGGCATGTGAAATCTCCTTGCGTTTAATGGTTTAGAAAAGAAATGAGATCTGCGGAAAACTTCTTTGGATTCTTGAAAGCCAAGAAGTGGTCGCCTTGCTCCGCCTTTGAGTACACATAGAGGCGGGAACCATTGATGACGGAATGCATCCAACGTTGGCTTTGGAGCACGTCACTGTACTCGCCGGTGAAGATGGCCGTTGGCACGTCTATCTTGGAACGGATGACATCGCGCCAGTCGTTTGTGACATGGTCGAACAAGATGAGCCCCATGGCCTGCGCATCATTCTTGATGAACTTTTGGGCGAACTTCACGGAATTTTCATAGAACGGGGAATCCATCGCCGTGACCCGGTCCACGAGATGGTTCTGCGTGATCAACTGGTTCGTAGGCTTCATCGTCTTAAACGAGGCGATCATGCGTTCCGGCGAAGTGGTGAACCCGCCCGCCTCCAGGCGTTCTGTTTCAGACCAGTCCTTATGGCAGTATATGGACGGCGCCTCGTCGATAAATGCGATCTTCTTGATGGCTTTTGTGCCGAAGAGATCGATGTAGCTCCACATCACGGCTGCGCCCATGGACCAGCCGCAAAAGTTCGCCTTTTTCAACCCGACATGGCCGGTGAACTCCTTGACGTCCATCGCCAGTCTGGAAATGCGAACCCCATAGGGGACACGCCCAGAAAGCCCCTGGTTGCGAGGGTCGAGGACATAGACGTGATAGTACTTTCGCAGCAGGTACATGACGTTGACATATTCAGCGCCGTTCGCCGACCAGCCCGGAATGAAGATGAGAGGCTCTCCCTTGCCCGCCTCCCAGTACGACAACTTCACTCCGTCACTTGTCGTGAAGCTGTTGATCTGCAAATCGCCAAAGTCGGATAGTTTGCCTGGCAGTCCTTCAACCTTGTTTGGGAATGTGTAGTCCTCTCCAAGCGCCGATATGGCTGAAGCCGCGAGGGCATGACCGGCAAAGGCAAGAAGCAATGTGCCCAGCAGGGCAACGTGCATGAACCTGCGCATATTTGTTCACTCTTATTGCGTTCGCGAGAACGGCTGATGGTAAAGCGGAAAACCATTCAAGACAGAGACCAAGCGACTCGAACTCCTCATCCTCGAATTTGGCAGCCTGGGAACAGGCTTGCCTTACCCGCAGGGGGAATAGCCTCACTCAACAATGCACCCGAGGGGTTACAGAGGAATCCGAAACTACTTTACCACGACCTTAAGGTTTTTGAAATATCCGACAGTGCCTGATTCGATCCAAAAGCCCACTCCTCCCTGCTGGTCGGGGCCGAGCTTCAGGTCGTTCACCACGAGGACAGGCTGCTTTGCGCCATTCAGGTAGAGCCGCGCCTTGCTTTGG
>JAVBYL010000233.1 GCA_030824035.1 Humidesulfovibrio sp. | reverse complement strand
CCCGGGAAGGAGGCGCCGATGTGCCCGCGCAGGCTGATGCGCTCCGCCGCGAGCTGGCGCATGAGCTCCTGGATGGACAGCTCAAGGATGCTGACTTCCTGGGGCTTGCGGTTCATCAGGCCGGAAAATTCTTCTTCCAACAATGAGGAAAGCAATTCCAGTGCGCATGCCTGCCTGGACAAATTTTCCCGTATCATGCGGATCATGCTGCCTCCTTCTGTTGGCGCTGTTGCTCGGCTTGGCGCTCTTGCTTCGGTAACATCCCGTTATCACGGCGTATTAATTGTCTTGCCGCGTGGGTTGCCAGCCGGGGCCGCCCTGGGCGCTACCCGTCCTTAGCAAGATTGCGGCCAAGGGGGATGCCGAGCCCGGAGATTCTGGCCCCCAGGGTGTAGCCGCCAGCCCTGGCCCCATTCTGCCCGCCCGGCTGGAGCGCCGTGCGGCTGTTGGCAACGCCATTGTTGGCATTGGCGCTGGCCTGAACTGTGGCGGTCCGGGTGTCGTACTTGGTCGCGCTGGCCACGGCCTGCTGGCGCTGGTCAAAGGCCGCCTCAATGCGCCGCGCCAGATTCTCCACCTCGGCCATGACCTCGCCGGGGACGGAGGCGGGGCGCCTCGGGGCCACGGCCTCGCTGGTTTGCGTTGCCTGGGCTGTCATTTGGGCCTGGCCTTGAGCGGGGCTCTGGCTTTGAGTGCTTCTGGCGGGCATGTTCAGATCAGGCTTTACCGGCGCTGGCGCGCTACCGGTCTTGCCCGTGGCAGCTTCAAGGGTGGTTGCCCCACCGGTTGCGCTGGCCTTGGCGGCTCCGCCAAGCTTGCCCTTGAGCTGGCCGTAAAGCATGTCGCCCAGGCCGATGCCGCCATCCGCGGCGAGCTTTTCGGAAAAGTCCCGGTCGAACATGGAGCGGTACATGTCCTCTTGCGGGGAGTGCAGAATGCCATCCTTGGGGATGGTGTTGCGCATCTGCTCCCACATTTTGCTGATGAACACCGCCTCGAACTCCGTGCAGGCCTTGCGCAGCTTCTTCTGCTTGGACTGCGCCGGGGTCAGGTCGCCCTTCAGCCGGTCCACCTGGAGCTTCAGGGCCACCAGGTCGGATTCCTTCGCGGTGCTGGCGGCCAGGGCCGCCGTGGCGTTCAGCTCAGACATTTAGATGACCTCCAGGTCCGCGTGCAGCGAGCCAGCGGTCTTGAGGGTGCGAAGGATGGAGATGAGGTCGCGCGGGGTAGCGCCCACGGAGTTCAGGCCGTCCACCAGTTCTTGCAGGGTCGCGCCCTCCATGAGCAGCAGGCGGTTGTTCTGCTCCTTCACCTTCAGCTCCGTCTCCGGAGTCACCACGGTTTGCCCCTGGGAGAACGGCCCGGGCTGGCTGACGTTGGGTGATTCGGCCACAACGATCTGCAGGCTGCCGTGGGCCACGGCCACGCGCGTCAGGCGCACGTTGCCGCCCAGCACCACGGTTCCGGTCTTCTCATCCACCACCACGCGGGCGCGTGAGTCGGGCGAGACATCGAGATTTTCTAGGGAGGCCATGAGCGGCACCATGTTGTTCACGAACTTGGGCGGGATGGCGATCTGGATTGTGGCGCCGTCCAGGGCCTTGGCGTACTTGCCGCCCACGGCGGAGTTGATGCTGTTCACCACGCGCATGGTGGTGCCGAAATCCTGGTTGGCCATGTTGACGGTGAGCACTTCCTGCTTGTTGAACTGGAAGGGCACATCGCGCTCCACGGTGGCCCCGTTGGGGATGCGGGCAACGGTGGTGACGTTCTTCTGGGCCGAAGCGGCCTGGCCTTCGGCGGAGAAGCCGCCCAGGGTCAGCGCGCCCTGGCCCACGGCGTACACGCGGCCGTCAAGCCCGCGCAGGGGGGTGAGCAGCAGCACGCCGCCATACAGGCTCTTGGCGTCGCCCATGCTGGAGATGGTGACATCCAGCGGCGAACCGGGCCGGGCCGAGGCGGGCATTTTGGCCGTGACCATGACCGCTGCGGTGTTCTTGGGCCGAAGGGTGTTGGGGTTGACGGAAACTCCCATCTTTTCCAGCATGTTGGCTAGGGAACGGATGGTGAATTCCGAGGTGTTGCCATCGCCCGTGCCGGAGAGGCCGACAACCAGGCCATAGCCCACCAGCTCGTTGTTGCGCACGCCGCTGAAGCTGGCGATGTCCTTAAGGCGCACGGCATGGGCCGGGGCGATACCCGCGGCGATCATCAGGGCCAGGCACAGCAGGGTGACGAAGAGCGTTCTGGCGAAGTCCCTGTGCCTGCCTCGGCTTTGTGTATAGGTGGTCATGAGTGTCATCCTCCTGCCCGCGCTAGAACGGCCACACGTTGTCCAGCATTCTGGAAAGCCAGCCGCCGCGCTGCTTGTCGGAGAGCATTCCCTGCCCGTACACTTCGATCTTCGCCTCGGCCAGGGCGGTGGAGGGCACGGTGTTCTTGGAGTCGATGTCGCGCTGGCGCACCAGGCCGCGAACCACGAGGATCTGCGTTTCGGCGTTGACGCGGATTTGACGCGCGCCTTCCACCTGCATGATCCTGCCGGGGAGCATGGCGATGACGCGGGTGGCCACCACGGCGGTCACAGTGGACTCCTGCTTGGTTTCGCCGGTGCTCTTGAAGTTGCTGGTGCTGGTGGTGCCCACCTGCGGGTTGCCCACGTCCGTCACTCCGGGGACTATCTTGCCCATGGCGCCCCAGATGCCCGTCTTGGGCAGGGCGGTGATGCCATAGAGGTTGGCGTTGTCCTTCTGGGCGGTGGTGTCGGCCTTGTGCTTGCCGTTGGAGGTCTCCGTCACCTTCACCATGACGATGTCGCCCACCTTGTTGGCGCGGTTGTCGTCGAACAAAAAGTCGGACTGGCCGGACTCGTAGAGCGAGGCGGGGTTGTTCACCGGCTCCATCTCCACGGGGTTCGGCGTGGTCATTATGGGCATGGTCATGGGCCGCTGTTCCGCCGCGCAGCCGGTAAGCATAAGCAGCGTAACGAGGGGCGGGATGATTTTCTTCATGGTGGACTCCTTGCGGGTTCCGGTGCGCCGCTAATCTAGCGGACCACGACGGTGGCGGCATCCTGCACGATGGCCAGGATGATTCTCTTGCTTTGCAAATTGCGGACCTTGATCTTCTGCCCCACGCCGGCGTCGTCCAGCGCTTCCACCTTGGCGGAGAGCCGCAGGTTCTGCCCCTCGAACACCAGGTCGATCTTGGCGCCCTTGGCGATGACGGGCACGGGCTCCAGCCCGTCCTGATTGATGACCTGCTGGCCGCCCACGCTGCGGGTGGCGCGCCAGGGGCCGCCGGTTCCGTCCCAGGCCTTGGGGTAGTAGGCCAGGTTCTTGCGGATGAAGGTGACATGCTCCGGCGTCACCAGCTCCAGCCGATTGAGGGGGCGGCTGGCGCAGGCCACGGGCTTCCACACGTTCACAAAGCCCGTTACCGCAAAGCGCCGCTGCGACTTGCCGGAGGCGTCGCGCACCTCGAGCAGCAGGTTGTTGCGTCCGGGCTTCACCGCGCCGCTCACAAGTATATCCAGCGTGTCGCGCTGGTTGGGGAGAAAAATGTACTCGGGCACGTGGATGTCGGCGACGTCGATTTCGCCGCGCAGCTCCTGGGCGCGCTCCGTCAAAAAAGCAACGGTGTGTTTGACGAGGCCGTCGCCATCCAGCACCTTGCCGCCGCGTTGCACCACAAGCTGGTTGGGCAGGGCACACACACCGGCGTAGTCCGGCAGGTGGTGCTTCAGCATGGCGGCAAGCCGCTCGCGCGAGAGCGCCGTCTGGTGCCCGGGCTTTTCCGGCGCGGGCCAAAGGGGCCGGGCGGAAAGCTCTTTCCAGGCCTCTGCGCTCATGCCGCCGCGCGCTTCGGCTATGTCGCCCACCAGGACCTTGTCGCCCTGGGCGCAGGCCGCGCTCTTGACCTGCAGCCACCAGCTCACGCCGGGTTCCGCAGCGGCGGCGGAGGTGCTGAGCAGCAGCACGCCGACGAGGGCCACCAGCACCAGCGCAAGGCGGGAAAGCCCGGCCCGGAGGGGGCGGGCGGCGCGTCTGTGCCGGGTGATCTGGGTGCGCATGGGAGTCGTCCTCACCAGTCTAGCGCTTCACGTTGATGGCGGTCTGCAGGATGGAGTCGGAGGTGGTCATGGCCTTGGAGTTCACCTCGTAGGCGCGCTGACCGATGATCAACCCGACCATTTCGTCCACCATCTCCACGTTGGAGCTTTCCAGGAAGCCTTGGGCCAGGGTGCCGAAGTTGGTGTCGCCGGGGGTTCCCTGCACGGCGGTGCCGCTGCCGTCCGTCTCGGTGTACAGGTTGCGGCCCAGGGCCTTCAGCCCGGCGGGGTTCACGAAGTTGTAGATGGTGATGTCGGCCGCAGCCAGCTCGTTGCCGCTCTTGTCCAGGGCGGCCATGTGGCCCTTCTCGGTGATGACGAGGTTGGCGGTTTCCTGCGGCACGGTGAACTCCGGCTGCAGGGGGTAGCCGTTGGCGTTGACGATGCGGCCGTTGTTGTCGAGCTTGAAGTTGCCCGAGCGGGTGTACACGTCCTCGCCGTTCTGGTTCAGCCGGAAGAAGCCCTGGCCCTCGATGGCGATGTCCAGGGAGTTGCCGGTGTTCTGAAAGCTGCCCTGGGAGAAGAACTTGTGCACGGTAACGGGCCGGACGCCCATGCCGACCTGGAAGCCCGTGGGCAGACGGTTGCCGCCCTCGTTCAACGTGCCCGCGATGGACAGGTTCTGGTACATGAGGTCTTCGAACTCCGCGCGGCTTTTCTTGTAGCCGGTGGTGTTCACGTTGGCCAAGTTGTTGGAAATGACGTCGATGTTGGTCTGCTGGGCGACCATGCCGGTTGCGGCGGTCCAAAGCGAGCGCATCATGGCTCGTATCCTCCTGATATGCTAAGGTTAGCTGATCTGGCCAACCTTGTTTATGACAAGGGATTCCATAGTGTCCGTGGTGGTCATCATCTTCTGGTAAATTTCAAAGGCGCGTTGGGCCTCCATCATGTTCACCAGCTCGCCCACAATCTCCAC
>JAVBYL010000092.1 GCA_030824035.1 Humidesulfovibrio sp. | reverse complement strand
CGCGCCGCCCTGCGCAAGAAGCGCGACGGCCTTGAGGCCAAGTTCGAGCGCGAGCGCATCAAGGTGCTGAACGAGGTGCGCGAGCTGGCCCAGGGCGTGCTGCGCGAGTGGAAATCCGAGCGCCTTGGCCGCAAGCAGGCCCTCAAGAAGCTTTCCGATGCCCGCGAGCGCCTGGAGCCCGCGCAGCTTGAGCCAAAGGAAGACGTCCCAGAGCTGGCCTTTGCGGACATCCTGACCGGCCAGCGCGTTTCCTACCGCGCCTGGAACAAGGCTGGCGTGGTGCTGGAAAAGGACGAGCGCCGCAAGCAGGTCAAGGTGGACTTTTCCGGCGTGGCCATGTGGGTGGCCTTTGCCGAGCTGACCCTGGTGGACGGCCCGGAGCGCAAGGCCCCGGTGGTTGTGCAGGCCTCCAGCGGCGAGCTTGGCTATTCCCTCACCCTGGATGTTCGCGGCCGCAGGGCCGACGAGGCCATTGTCGAGCTGGAGAAATTTCTTGATGCCGCACTGCTGCGCGGGGCAGGGTCTGTGGAGATCATCCACGGGCGCGGAACCGGTGCGCTGCGCCGCGAAATCCACGAAGTGCTCCGCAGGTCGCCCTCCGTTGCCGGGTTCGCCCTGGCCAACGAAGACCGCGGGGGCGATGGCATGACAGAGGTCACACTCAAATAGCGGTTCCCGCAGGCGGTTCGCATGGATAGCCAGGTCATCCAGGCAGTGAAGCAGCGGCTCAACATCGCCGACGTCGTTCGGCGCTATGTGGCCCTGCGTTCCGTTTCCGGCCGTTGGGTGGGCCTGTGTCCCTTCCACCAGGAAAAGACGCCCTCCTTCAGCGTCAACGAGTCGGAGGGGTTTTATTATTGCTTTGGATGCCAGGCCTCTGGAGACGTTCTTGATTTTTACATGAAGGTGAACGGCCTGGAATTCCGCGATGCGGTGGAGCAGCTGGCCACGGAAACCGGCGTGGAGATCAAGGCCTACAAGCACGACCCGCAGGCCGACGAGCGCCAGAAGGTCAAGAAGGCCTGCCTGGACATGCACACGCTGGCGCAGGAATATTTTCGTCGCAACCTGGGCCTTGCGGGGGGCGATGCGGCCCGGGCGTATTTGCGCAAGCGCGGCAGCAGCCAGGAAATCATCCAGCTGTTCGGCCTGGGCCAAAGCCCGGACGACTGGCACGGGCTGGCCAATCATTTGAAGTCCAAGGGCTACACCCCGGAACAGGGGGCTGTTGCCGGGCTCTTGTCGAAGAACGAAAAAGGGAATATCTACGACCGGTTCAGGGGAAGACTCATATTTCCTATACAAAATTTATCGGGTCAGGTTATTGCCTTTGGCGGCAGAATAATTACAGAGGGTGAACCTAAGTATCTGAACAGCAGCGACACGCCCATTTACAAGAAAGGCGAACACCTCTACGGGCTCTATCAGGCCAGACAGGCCATGACCCGAAGCAAGCGCGCCATCCTCACCGAGGGGTACATGGACGTTTTGACGCTGCATCAGTTCGGATATGCGGACTCCTGCGGGGTGCTGGGAACGGCGCTCACCCAGGAGCAGGTGAAGAGGTTGTCCGGCTTTTGCTCGCGCATCGACCTGATTTTCGACGGGGATGGCGCGGGCAGGAAGGCGGCTCTGCGCAGCGCGGAGATGATCCTGCACCAGGGCATCGCATGCCGAGTTGTGCTTATGCCGGACGGTGAGGATGTTGACAGCCTGTTGCAAGCAAAGGGCCGGGATGGCCTGGAGGAGTGCTTCGACATAGCGTCAGACGGTCTCGCATACAGCCTGAACACAGTCCGAACCCAGTTCGCCCCGCGAGAGGTGGTGGCCTGGGCACAGGGCTTTTTGTCGCATTTGTCCGACCCGGCGCTGCGCAGTTACTACCTGCCGCGCCTGGCCGACGGCCTTGGGCTTTCCGAGGGCGACCTGCGCCGCTACGGCGGGCAGGGCAAGGCGGGCGAACGGCAGGGCGCGGGACAAATGTCTGGGCAAGCGCTCGGGCAGGCAAGTGGCCAGTACAGTAGCCAGGCCAGTGGCCAGGCTGGGAACAAGGCCGCACAGGGAGCCATTCTCCCCGTGGGGCGCGACGACCAGAACGACAAGGCGTTTCTGACATTTCCGGTTCTCTACCCGGAGTATGTGGCGCATTTGCAGAAAAAAGGGTTCGGTGAGCTGCTGCTGACGGACTGGGCCAACGCGTTTTGGCGCAAGTTCGTGGAGGCGGGCGGGCACGATGTGCTTTCCAGGCTCGATGACGCGGAGAAGGTTTTTTACGCCAAAACGCGCACCACGGCGCACAGGCTGGAAGGTGAGGAACTTGCGCGGGAATGGGAGCACATCTGCTCCTGCATCGGCGAAGTGCTGGTGCGAAAAGAACGCGAGCGCCTCAAGGAAGCCATCCGCATGGCCGAAAAGAACGGCGACAATGACTCGCTGATTGCTCATATGGCATCACTCAAGGCACTCAATGCCCCGAAGAGGGAGGAATAATGAACAACCTTAAAGAAATCCAGCAGATCAAAACCCTTATCGCCAAGGGGAAGAAGAACGGATTTCTGACCTTCGAGGAGGTGGGGAAAACCCTGCCCACGGAGATGACGACGCCCGACCAGCTTGAAGAAGTGATGAGCATCTTTGACCAGATGAACATCGTCATTGTGGACTCCGAAGAGAACGGCAAGAAGCTCACCGCCGAGACCACGGAGACCGACGAGGAGCTGGATCTCGTTCCCACCGAGGGGGACGACGTCGCCGACTATTCCTCCCGCAGCACCGATCCCGTGCGCATGTACCTGCGCGAGATGGGCGCCGTGCCCCTGCTCGACCGCGAGGGCGAGGTGGTCATCGCCAAGAAGATCGAGAACGGCGAACTGGAAGTGCTCTACGCCCTTGTGGAGGTGCCCGTGGCCATCGAGGAGCTCGTCCAGGTGGGCGACGACCTCAAGAACACGCGCATCAAGCTCAAGGACGTGGTCAAGACCATTGAGGAAGACGACCCCACCGAGGACGAGATGAACCAGCGCCAGCGCGTCATCTTCCTGCTCGACGAGGTCAAGGCGCTGTTCAAGAAAAAGCGCAAGATATACGAGAAGCTGGACTATTGCGCCCAGCTGGACCGCCGCGTCACCGGCGTGCAGAACGAGATCCTTTCCTTCAAGGAGGAGATCGTCACCCGCCTGCGCGACATCAAGATCGAAAAGACACTCATCGACCGCATCATCGAAACCGTGAGCGACTACGTGAGGCAGATGCACAACTGCCAGCGCGACCTCTCGGCCTATGTGCTTTCCGTGGGCAAAAGCCGCGACGAGATCGAACGCATCTTCCGTGGCGTGGACGACCGCGACATGAACCCCGTCAACGCCGCCGACCTGCTGAACATGACCGTGGAGGAGTTCTTCTCCTTCAAGGAAATGCTCTCCGGCAAGATGGAGATCATCTGCCGGCTGCAGGACAAATGCTGCCACAACGTGGACGAGCTGGAGGAAGTGCTCTGGCGCATCAAGCGCGGCAACCAGGCCGCCATGCGCGCCAAGCAGGAGCTCATCCGGGCCAACCTGCGCCTGGTCGTCTCCATCGCCAAAAAGTATACCAACCGCGGCCTGCAGTTCCTCGACCTCATCCAGGAAGGCAACATCGGCCTGATGAAGGCCGTGGACAAGTTCGAATACCAGCGCGGGTACAAGTTCAGCACCTACGCCACCTGGTGGATCCGCCAGGCCATCACCCGCGCCATCGCGGACCAGGCCCGCACCATCCGCATCCCGGTGCACATGATCGAGACCATCAACAAGCTCATCCGCACCTCCCGCTACCTGGTGCAGGAGCTTGGCCGCGACCCCTCGCCCGAGGAGATTGCCGAGCGCATGGACTACCCGGTGGAGAAGGTCAAGAAGGTGCTCAAGATCGCCAAGGAGCCCATCAGCCTCGAGACGCCCATCGGCGACGAAGAGGATTCGAACCTCGGCGATTTCATCGAGGACAAGAAGGCCACCGCCCCGGCCGAGGAAGTCGTCAGCACCAAGCTCTCCGAGCAGATCGCCAAGGTGCTGGCCGACCTGACCCCCCGCGAGGAGCAGGTGCTGCGCAAGCGTTTCGGCATCGGTGAAAAGAGCGACCACACCCTTGAGGAAGTGGGCAAGCTGTTCAACGTCACCCGCGAGCGCATCCGCCAGATTGAGGCCAAGGCCCTGCGCAAGCTGCGCCACCCGGTGCGCAGCTCGGTGCTCCGGTCCTACTTCGAAAGCTAAAGCCAGACACGAGGGCGGGGGCGGCGCAGGTCGTCCCCGCCTTTTTCATTGGAGGAGGGCTTCGTGGACTATCTGGGCGCGACCCTCTTTTCCCTGCCCGCACTGGCCACCGCCCTGGACCTGCTCCTGGGCGACCCGCACCGCCTGCCCCATCCCGTGCGCGCCATCGGCGCATTTCTGACCTGTTTGGAGCCCCGTGCCCGGGCGTGGGGGCTGCCCCTGCGTCTTGCCGGGGCGCTCTGCGTGCTGCTCACCGCCGGGTTCTGCGCCGGGCTGGTATTCCTGCTGCTGCGTGTGCCCCTGCTGGGTGGAGCCGTGGCGCTGTACCTGGCCTATGCCGGGCTCGCCCTGGGCCAGCTGGTCAAGGAGGGCCGCCGCGCCCTGCGGCTTATCGAATCTGGCGCCGAATCCGGCGATTTGTCCGCCGAGATGAACGCAGCACGTGAGGCCGTCGGTTTCCTCGTCTCGCGCGATACCTCCGCCCTGGGTCCGGAGGAGCTACGCCGTACCCTGGCTGAAACCCTGAGCGAGAATCTCGGCGATGGGTTCGTGTGCCCGCTGTTCTACCTAGTGCTGGCCGGGCCGGTGGGCCTGTGGGCCTATAAGGCCGTGAGCACCATGGACTCCATGTGGGGCTACAAGACCGAGCGCTACCGCGAGCTTGGCTGGGCCTGCGCCCGGCTGGACGACGCCCTGGCCTACCTCCCGGCTCGGCTCACGGCTGTGCTGCTCATCCTGGCCGGGCTGTGCCTGGGGCTCGACTGGCGCGGCGCCCTGGCGCACACAGCAC
>JAVBYL010000129.1 GCA_030824035.1 Humidesulfovibrio sp. | reverse complement strand
TGGCGCCAACGCCAAAACGACCACCGACTCCAGCGCCGTAGCCGAAGCCCAGCCCCAAGACGCGCTCAACGCTTCGCCGGTGCCGCCCTCCGGCCAGCAAAGCGGGCAGGGCCCCGGCGAGCACAACGGGCAGCCGATCGGACCCAGCCCCAACCTCGACGCGCGCGAAAAGCGCCGCCGCAAGCGCGAGGTCAGCGTCGCCGCCATCGGCGTGCTGCTCATCGTAGGGCTCACCTGGGTGGAGCTGAAGCTCCTGGGCCTGAACTCCTACCTGTTCCTGGGCCTGTTCAACTTAAACGTCATCCTGCTTTTGGTGATGCTCTTCGTGGTGGCGCGCAACGGCGTGAAGCTCCTGCTGGAGCGCAGGCGCAACGTGCTGGGCTCCCGCCTCAAAACACGGCTGGTGGCGGCCTTCATCTTCCTCTCCCTGGTGCCCGTTTCGCTGATGTACTACGTCTCGGCCAAGTTCGTGCAAACCAGCGTGGACTATTGGTTCAAGGTGCAGGTGGAAGAATCCATGGAGCAGTCCCTGGAGATCGGCCGGGCCTTCTACCAATCCGCCCAGGCCCGCCTGGAAAAACGCGGCGGCATCATCCTGGCCGATGTGACGCGCAACCACTACGCCTGGGGCGGCAAGGCCATGGACACCTACATGGCCGAAAAGCAGAACGAATACGGGCTTTGGACCCTGGGCATCGTCGGCCCGGATGGACGCGAGCAAAACAGGCACCCCGAGGGCGTGTTCACCCGCATGTGGACCGAGGCCCGCGGCAAGGTGGACTTTGCGGACCTGCGCAAAAACCCGCGCTACGTGTCCACCATGCTCTCCACCTCCGGCAGCGACCTGGTGGTGGGCCTACTGCCCGTGGACGAGGGCCGCTCCGGCTACCTTGTGTTGGCGGAGAACATCGGCGGCGGGCTGATGTACAAGCTCGACCAGGTGGCCCGCGGCCTGGAGGAGTACAAGAAGCTCCGAAAGCTCAAATATCCCTGGAAGATGAACCTCTACATCACCCTCGGGGTGATGAGCCTGCTCATCGTGCTCGGGGCCTCGTGGTTCGGCTTTCGCCTGGCAAAGGAGATGAGCGCGCCCCTGCAAGCCCTGGCCGACGGCACAGAACGCATCGCCCGGGGCGACCTGAACGTGCGCCTGGAGGACACCTCCGGCGACGAACTGGGCTCTTTGGTGCGCTCCTTCAACCGCATGGCCGAGGACCTGCAAGCCGCGCGCACGCGCCTGATGAGCGCCAACGAGCGCCTGGGACAGCAGTACGAGGAGCTGGAACGACGCGGCCGCTACATCGAGGCGGTTCTGGACAACATCACCTCCGGCGTCATCTCCACCGACGGCATCGGGCGCATCGGCACCGTGAACAAGGCCGCCGAGGCCATGCTGGGCGTGCGCGCCGACCAGCTCATCGGCATCAAGGCCCAGCACCTGGTTTCAGGCGAGTTTTCCACCCTGCTCAAGGAGGCCCTGGGGCAGATCGTCAAGAACCCCGGCGCGCAGTGGACGCGCCAGATCGAGCTGCCCCTGCCGGGCCGCAGCGCCCGCTTCCTGGTCAACGTGGTGGGCCTGGCCGCCGGGCACCAGCCCGGGCAGCTGTCCACCCTGGCGGGGGGCGAGGGCATCGGCCTGGTGGCGGTGTTCGAGGACATAACCGAACTGGAGAAGATGCAGCGGCTGGCCGCCTGGCGCGAGGTGGCCCAGCGCATCGCCCACGAGATCAAGAACCCGCTCACGCCCATCAAGCTTTCGGCCCAGCGGCTGCTGCGCAAGTTCAGCGCCCAAACCCACGACAAGAGCTTCACCGAATGCGGCGAGCTCATCGTGCGCGAGGCGGAGCGCCTGCAGCAGATGGTGGGCGAGTTTTCCAACTACGCCAAGCTGCCGGAAATCGAGCCCAGGCCCGACGACCTGAACACCCTGCTGGACGAGGTGGTGGGGCTGTTCGCGGTGAGCCACCGCGACATCGGCTGGGAGCTTGCCCTGCCCGCGCCACTGGCCCGGTTCCCCTTCGACCGCGAGGGCCTGCGCAAGGTGCTCATCAACCTGCTAACCAACGCCGCCGAGGCCCTGGAAGGCCGCACGGACGGGGTTGTCTCCGTGCGGGCGGAGCGCGACGAGCGCGTGGGCAAGGTGCGCCTGACCGTGACGGACAACGGCCCCGGCCTGACCAAGGAAGAGCGCGCACGCATGTTCGAGCCGTACTACTCGCGCAAGAAGTCCGGCACGGGCCTGGGGCTCACCATCGTGCGCTCCATCATCAGCGACCACAAGGGCGCGGTGCGCGTGGAGGCGGCCAAGCCGCAGGGCTCGGTGTTCATCGTGGAACTGCCGGTGGCGTAAGCCTCCGGCCGATCTCATCACGCGATTTCAGCGCCAATTTTGGCGCCCCAACTTAGTGGTGTGACTCCAGTCTTCTGCTCAGCTTGGCCTGTATACCGGACTGCAGCGAATCATAGCCACCTCAGCCTTAACCCAGGCGCGCCAGTTGCTCGTCCAGCATGCCCACAAGCATCCTGCCATGCGGTCACCTCTGCCGGGCCTCGTGGACGGCGGCACCCTGGGGCACGAAATTAACACTAGCCAGGAATACGCTGGTCTTAGTTGTTCCATCCTTGCTGGCTGGGGTAGATAGACCGCAGGGCCAGCGGATCATTGACCTTGAGGACGACCGACTCCTGGTCCAGAGCCGAGACGACAAGAAGCTTAATAAAAAAACAATGTCTTAGGCCAGCAACCTTTCCATGATGATCCAAACCACCTCGCTATTGAAGGTAACTTTCGATGTGGTCGTAGCCCAGACACGCATTGACTATACGCAAATCACTACATAGACTCAACCGACTTATTTAACATAGAAACACGCACACTGGAGCCACGCATGCGATTCCACTATGCTTTGCTGCTCGTGTTCTGCCTTGCTTTTTCTGGTTGCGCCCCGGAACCGAGAGGTCCGCGCTACCTTGACGTCAAAGGATATAGCGAAGGACTGGCCCCTGCCCAATCCATGAATGGCAAGTGGGGGTTCATCAACGAGCGGCAGCAATGGGTTATCCGCCCAATTTTCCATGAAGTGCGAGAATTTAAAGAAGGAAAAGCAGCGGCCAAGATAAACAACAAATGGGGATTCATTAACACACGAGGTCAGTGGATCTAGCGGGTCAAGTTTGACCAACGCCGGACATGCACATCCAGACCCTACCCCAGCCGCCGCAGCTGCTCTTCCAGCACCCCGGCCAGCCCCGCCGCCATGCGGCCCACGTAGCCCAGGTAATACCGCAGGCCCCACTCCGGGTCGGCCTCACCCGCGTTGCCGAACACGGCGCGGTGGAAGCGCTGGTTGTCGAAATCCTCATAGCGCTGCACCAGGTAGCTCACGTTGCTCTGGTCGAACTGCCCCAGCAGCTCCAACGCCGCCGAGACAAAGGCCGCGCCGCTCCCCTCCGCCAGCCGGGCGCAGGCCGCCTCCACGCTGCGCCAGGAGCCCAGCTCCGCCCGCACGGCCTGCCGCACCGGCTCCAGGGGCCGAGGCCGCGCCCGCAAGCCCGGCACCTGCCGCAGCCGCCGCACCAGATTGGGCGAGGCCGGGGCCTCGTAGTTCGGGTCGTAGGCCACACCAGGGCCGTGCACCAGGCTCTCCTGGGTCACGTTGACGCAGGGCAGGCCGACGGAGCGGATCTCGTCGAGGAACCACAGGCTGGCATCGAAAAAATTCGGCGTGGTGTACCGCGTGAGCCCGAAGCGGTTGGTCACGGGCACAAGCTGGGGATAGGCGTTGGTGAGCGGCCGGGCGGGCGCGGTGTGGTCCTGGTGGATGGTGCCGCGCGAGTAGGACATGGCCCAGGGATTTTCCGAGCAGAGCTGCACGCCCACCAGCACGCAACGCGCACAGCCCAGGTGCCGCGCCAGGGAATAGGCCGTGGTGATGACCGAGCCGTGCAGCCGCAGCGAGGGCTTGGGGCCATACAGCTCCGTGCGGTATGGTCCGAACAGGAACTTGTGGGCAAAGGTGTCCCCGGCGAGGTCGGACAGGCTGTGGGCCACCAGCCACACGTCGTCGAGCCTGGGCAGGCCGCGCCAGGTGAGGCCGGCGCCCAGTGAGGTGTCGTTGGCCACCACGAAATGCGGGCGCACCCCGGCCTCCAGCAGCGGGCGCAGGGCCGTGTTCACGCTGATGATGACGGCCTTGTCACGCTGGCGTTTCAAGAACTCCATGCGCCCGGCGAGGTCCGGCCCGGCGGCCACCAGGATGGCCGTCTCGCCCTGGAAGGTGCGGCGCAGCAGGCTGATGTCCGGCCTGGTGACGAAGTCGCGTATGTTCTGGCAGGAGTGCAGGTGCTGGTCGTAGAACAGGCCGCGCAGCATGGGCCGCAGCGGCAGGCCGCGGCTGTTGGACTGGCCGCTCAGCGGGTACACCAGGTGGCGGAAGAACAGCACCTCCAGCAGGCGCACACAGTCCTCCACATACCCGGGACAGGCGGCGGCGAGGTGCGGCAGGGCGAAAAACACCGGGAATCCGGCTTCGAACAGGCTGGCCGGAAGGACCATGCCCAGGGGCGGCACGAAGGCCTCCAGCTCGCCCAGAAAGATGTGCATGCGCCCCGCGAGCCTGGGCGCGCCAAAGGCCGCCGTCATGCGCGCCACGCGGCCGGGGTCGTTGTCGAACACCAAAAGCAGCGTGCCTGGCTCCGCAAGGGCGCGGCGCAGCGCCGGGGTGTTCTCCGCCCCCAGGAACACCACCAGCCGGGTGTGCTCCAGGGCCTGCTCCACGCCCGTACCGGGCGGCAGGGTGCGGTACAGGGGCCGGGCCTGGGCCTCGGCAAAGGGTTGGGCATAGGCGGGGTGCTCGTAGTCCCACAGGGGGGCATGGGCAAAAAACGCGTGGTCGGCCCCGGTGGGCCCGGCCTCGGCCTGGGCGTCCACATCCACGCCGGTGGCCTGGAACAGCACGCCCAGCTGGCGCAAAACGGAAAAGAGCACCTCCGGGGTCATTGCGCACCCGGAGACGATCCAACGACGACCCCGTCCGTGCCAGTGGGGAAAAGCTCCCGGTAACGCAGCTCCATGGG
>JAVBYL010000037.1 GCA_030824035.1 Humidesulfovibrio sp. | reverse complement strand
GGGCCGTCCGGCACTCCCCCCGCCGGGCGGCCCCTTGCGCATGCGCGCCCCCCGCCTTTGCCCTGCCCGCCTGCATTGCCGCTTGGCCGAAGCGCTTTCCCCCTTCACAAACGGCGCAAAATCACGCATGTATCCGGCATTACGCAGAGCATCAGGGAGTATTCATGCACCACAGCGCCCTCGGCCTCCTTGCCCTTCTCCTCGCCGCGTGGCTGTTGAGCGAAAACCGCCGCGCACTGCTCACGTTGGGGGCCTGGCGCATGGTCGCCGCCGGGCTGGCGCTCCAGTTCGCCATCGCCGGGCTGGTGCTGCGCGTGCCGCCGCTCAAGGCCCTGCTGATGGCGCTGAACGGCGTGGTGCATGCCCTGGACGAGGCTACCCGAGCGGGCACGAGCTTCGTCTTCGGCGCCCTGGGCGGCGGCCCGGCACCCTACGAGGTCACCAAACCCGCCCTGGCCTTCAGCCTGGCCTTCCAGTCTCTGCCGCTGGTCATCGTCATCGCCGCCCTCACCAGCCTGCTGTTCTACTGGAACGTGCTGCAGCGCGTGGTGCGCCTGTTCTCGCTGCTGCTGGAAAAAACCATGGGCATCGGCGGCGCGCTGGGCGTTGGTGCGGCGGGCTGCATCTTCCTGGGCATGATCGAATCTCCCCTGCTCATCCGCCCGTACCTGGCCGTGATGACCAGGAGCGAGCTTTTCGCGCTCATGGCCACGGGCATGAGCTGCATCGCAGGAACCATGCTGGTGCTGTACGCCACGGTGCTCGCGCCCGTTATTCCGGATGCCCTGGGCCACATCCTCACGGCCTCGGTGATCCATGCCCCGGCCGCCCTGCTGGTGGCCTCGCTGATGCTGCCGGAGACGGCCCGGCCCACCCTGGGGCACGAGCTGCCACGCTCCGGCGCGCGCGGCTCCATCGACGCGTTGACGCGCGGCACCTGGGAGGGGCTCACGCTGTTCTGGAACATCGTGGCCATGCTCATCGTCTTTGTGGCTGTGGTGAAGCTGGCCAACATCGGGCTGGCCGCCTTGCCGGAGCTTCCAGGCCAGGGCGGCGCGCCGCTGACCCTGCAGCGCATTCTGGGCGTGGCCATGGCCCCGGTGGCCTGGCTCATCGGCGTGCCCTGGGCCGAGGCCCAGACTGCCGGGTCGCTCCTGGGCACCAAGATCATCCTGAACGAATTCCTGGCCTTCATCGACATGGCCGCCCTGCCGCCGGAGGCGCTCTCCGCCCATTCGCGCCTCATTTTGACCTACGCCATGTGCAGCTTTGCAAACTTCGGCAGTCTGGGCATACTCATCGCTGGCCTGGGCACGCTGTGCCCGGAGCGGCGCGGCGAGATAACCAGCCTGGGCATGCGCTCGCTGGTGGCCGGGGTCATCGCCTCGCTCATGACCGGAACCGTCGTCGGCGTCATCGCCGCGCTCTAACTTTCGGGAGGGAACATCATGACCCACATCGAAATCGACCTTTCGCGCTGCGACCGCGACGGCCTGTGCATCAGCGAATGCCCGGTGTTCCTGTTCAGCCGTGGGGAGGACAAATACCCCGTGGTGGCGCAGGAGGCGGCGGACCGCTGCATCAACTGCGGCCACTGCATAGCGGTGTGCCCCCCCGGAGCCATCACCCTGGCGGGCAAAACCGCAGCGGACCTCATCCCGCTCGACCCGGCCCTGGATGTCTCGCCGGAGGCAGCGGAGCAGCTGCTGCGCTCCCGCCGCAGCGTGCGCAAGTTCCGCCGCAAGCCCGTGGACAGGGAAACCATCCGCCGCTGCATCGACACCGCGCGCTACGCGCCCTCGGGCATGAACGTGCAGCCGGTGCACTGGATCGTGGTGGAAGACCCGGACCTCATGGTGCTGCTGGTGGACCTCACGGCCAAGTCCCTGCGGCGGCTGCCCTACTTCCTGCCCTTTGTGAAGGCCTGGGAGCAGGGCACGGACCTCATCCTGCGCAGCGCGCCCCAGCTGGTGGTGGCCCATGCGCCCAAGAAGGGGCTGGACTGCACCACGGACTGCGTCATCGCCCTGACGCATTTTGAGATGGCCGCCCACGCCCACGGCCTGGGCACCTGCTGGGCCGGACTGTTCACCCACGCCGCGGCGCGCAGCAAGGCCATCTCCGCCGCGCTGTGCCTGCCGGAGAGCCACAAGGTGTTCGGCGCGCTGATGTTGGGCAGGCCCAAGTACGGCTACCAGCGGCTGCCGGACCGCAAGCGCCCGCCCGTGCGCTTCACCTAACCCCACACACAGCCACACACTGGAGTGCCCATGAAAGGTCTGCGTTTTCCCGCTCAACTTTTGCCCGCCCCATTTTTGGCCGCCCTGCTTTTGGTCGCCCTGGCCGCCCCCACGGCCCTGGCCCAGGTGGCCCCCGCGCCCAAGGTCGCCATGCCCAGCTTCCAGGACCTGGACGCTGACAAGAGCGGACACCTGACCCGCGACGAGGTGCTGGCCTACGCCAAGAAGCAGAGTGCCGGGCAAGGTGGAGGCCAGGGCGGCTTCCAGGTCAAGACCGTGGACAAGGACGGCAGCGGCAGCCTCTCCTCTGGCGAGCTGCGCGCCGCGGGCATGCAGGCGCTGTATCCCTTCGGCGCAGTGGACCTGAAGGAGCTGGACGCCGACGGCGACGGCGTGGTGACGCAGCGGGAAATCGACGACTACGTGCGCCGCAAGCACCTGGAAGCCTTCGCCAAGGCCGACCACGACCAGGACGGCACGCTGCACCCCAAGGACTTCGCCCTGTACCGCTTTTCCATTGGCCCACAGGAATAAGGCGACCAGCCGAGTTGCAAGACATAAGCGATTTGCCAGACATAAACGGCTCGCCAGGCAACAGCGCTTTGCCACACAAAAGAAGGCCGCCCCGGTTCTCCAGGGCGGCCTTGTTGTATATTGGGAAGTTCAGCTGACTACTTCTTCAAGGGAGCCAGCACAACGTAGTCGTTCGCTTTGGCCTGGGTGTGGCATTGGATGCAGGGCTCTGCTTTGCCTTGGACCATGATTTTCAGGTCCGGGCCGTATTTCAGCCACATATAATCCCCGGCCCCCGGGTTGTAGCCCTTCTTCTTGTACATCACCGTCACTGCAGCCAGTTTTTTGTCCGGCATGTAGTTCTCTTTCACGATGATCGCACCATCGGGCAGTGTCCCGGCTTTGTCGTTGATGGCCTTGAGAGCCAACTTGTTCACGTACACGTTCTGCAGTGCGCCGTGCGGCTCCTTGCCTGGGCGCATTTTGGTTGTCCCGGGCATCAGATCCCATTTCCCGTAGGGATCTGTCTTGATGATGTAGTCCAACAAGGCCTGACCGTCGGCTGCCGGCATCTTGCCCATATCCGCTGCTGTGAGCGCGGTGGGCAGGAGCAGAACGGCGCACAAGCCGGTCGCCACCATCAAACTGCGAACTATCTGGCCCATTGGTCTGCCCTCCTGTTAGACTCGCTGTCCAGGACGGACGTCAACCTGTAACCCTACGATTCCCTCATACGCTTCCTGTGAAAGCTGTCAACACCCGGCAAAAGAAAAGTGCGCGCCCAGGAACAAACTCCCAGGCGCACACAATTTACATCGGAAATACGGGCGGTTGAATCTGCTAAAATTCCTGCGGCAGCTCCTTCAGCTGGGCCTGGGTGAACACCGGGCCGTCCACGCACACGAACTTGTCGCCGATGTTGCAACGCCCACACAGGCCAATGCCGCACTTCATGCGGCGCTCCAGGGTGGTCACGATCTGTTCGTCGGCGAAACCGAGCTTTTCCAGCGCCTGCAGGGTGAAGCGGATCATGATGGGCGGACCGCAGGTAACGGCCACGGCGTTTTGCGGGCTCACGGCCAGCTCGGTGAGCACGGCGGGCACAACGCCCGTGCGCCCCTTCCAGGCCGCGTCCGGGTTGTCCACGGTGAGCTCCACGCGCATGTCGCCGCGCGCGGTCCACTCGGCCAGCTCGTCCTTGAAGCACAGGTGCTCCGGGGTTCTGCCACCGTAGATCAACGTGATGTCGCCGTAGTCGGCGCGGTTGTCCAGCATGAACAGCAGCAGGGTGCGCAGGGGGGCCATGCCCAGGCCGCCGCCCACAAACACCACGTCCTTGCCCTTCATGTCTTGGTAGGGAAAGTGGTTGCCCAGGGGCGCGCGCAGGCCGATGGGATCGCCCGCCTTGAGGGTGTGCAGGCGGTGGGTCACCTCGCCCACGCGCATGACGCTGAACTGCAGGTAGTCCATGCGGGTGGGCGGCGAGCAGATGACGAAGGTGCTTTCCCCAGTGCCGAACACCGAGAGCTGCGCCACCTGCCCCGGCTCAAAGCGGAAGGCCTCCATGCGGGCCTTGTTTTGCAGCACCACGCGGAAGGTCTTCACGTCCGGCGTCTCATCGAAGGTTTCGATGATGGTGGCCAGCTCCGGGATGTACGGGGTTGCCGCGTTCGTGTGGGTCGGTCCGTTCACTTACTTCGCCTCCGCTTTGGCTATCACGTCCAGCACCACGGCGCGGATGTCCACGGACACCGGGCAGGCCTTGATGCACCGACCGCAGCCCGTGCAGGAGTACTCCGGGCCTTGCTCCGTGGCGAACTCCCGCGGGTGGTAGCAGAACTTATGGCCCACGCGGTTGCGCAGGCGATGCGCCCGGCTGATGCGCGGATTGTGGCCGCTGCCTTCCAGGGTGTACAGCGCGCTCATGCAGGTGTCCCAGGTGCGCAGGCGTCGCCCCTTCAGCCCTTGGGATTCATCGGTTATGTTGAAGCACGAGCAGGTGGGGCACAGGTAGGTGCACACCCCGCAGGAAAGGCACCGGGCCGATTCGTCGGTCCAGAAGTCCAGGTCGGAGAAGGTTTTCAGGAAAGCTTCCGGCGCGGCCGACAAATCCGGCGCGACGCCTGGCTCGGGCGGGGCCGCCAGCTTGGCCGCCAGTTCCTCGCGCACAGCCGGGGCGGCCTCGGGCAGGGCCTCCAGCAACTTGGCCCCGGCCGGGGTGATGGCCTTGGCCGCCCAGCCGCCGCTGACGGCGAAGAGCAGCACATCGGAGCCCGCCTCGTCGCAGGGGCCGCCGCCGGTCCAGTGGCAAAAGCAGGTGTTCTCCATGCGTTCGCAGGCCACGG
>JAVBYL010000244.1 GCA_030824035.1 Humidesulfovibrio sp. | reverse complement strand
TACGCTTCCTTCTTGATCTTGGGCTTGCTCATGCCCAGGCCGATGCCGCCGAACATGTCGAAGATGGCATAGCCCCACCACATGGTGTAAAGGACGTAGAACGCCAGCAGGCCGACCAGGGGCAGGACGTTGTCCATGACCTTCTCGGAGGCGATGCCGTAGAAGTTGTAGCCGGGCTCAAGTCCGCGCTTGTTCACTTGGCCCACAACCTTGGCTTCCTGGATCATCTTCTGCTTCTGCAGTTCCTTGATGGACGGGTCGAGCACGGCCCACCACGCCTTGACGATGACCTTCTCGCTGTCCTTTTCCGTCACGCCATAGCGTTCCTGCACGGCCTTGCCACGGTCGTTGAACAGGTCGTCGGCGTCGGCCAGGGCGGCGGTGAGGATCTTGCTCAGGTCGCCGCTGTAGGTCAGGGCGTCGCCCTTCACCTCAGCGGTGGCCCCGGCCTTGATCAGGTTCTCCACAGCGCGGGGCGCCAGGGCGGCGTCCTTCAGCTTCACGGTGACGGTGACAGCCTTGCCGCTCAGCTCCAGGGCCTGCTTCTGCACCGCGGGGATGAAGTAGCTGGAGCCCTTGGACAGGCGGTTGAACATGTTGTCCGCCGCGTCCAGGCCGTTGCCGTGCCCACCCCAGATGGGCATGAACAGCGACGCGAAGACGCAGAGGAAGGACGCGAAAAGGAGCAGACCTTTGTTGAAGAGTGCCTTGTTGGTGATAAGCATGATTAGGCCTCCTGACGCAGCTTGCCGATGTTGCTGAAGAACTTGCTGAAGATCCAAAAGCCGAAGCCAGCCACGACAACCCAGAACACGATGTTGCCGACGAACTCGATCTGGTTGCACAGGCTCAGGTCCAACTTGATCATCTCCAGCTCCACCAGCTTCTTGGGCAGCACGGAGATGCGGTTGATGAAGCCCGCAATGATGCTGATGGCGTAGAAGCCGCGGATGTGGATGCCCTTGACCACCTTGGTGGTGAGCGCGCCGATCTGGATGCCCAGGAGCGAGCCGATGAGCATGCCCATGGCCAGGGTGTAGAACACGTAGCCGTAAATGGCGTACTGGCCCACGGCCGCGAAACCGGCGGTGAAGATGATCTGCAGGATGTCGGTGCCGACGGTGGTCATGGAAGAAACGCCGAAGATGTACACGAACATGGGAAAGGTGATGAAGCCGCCGCCCACGCCCATGATGGCGGCCAGGATGCCGACGACGACGCCGCCAGCGGCCACGATCCAGCCGGAGATCTGCTTGCCGCCGGGAACAAAGTCCTCGTCGAAGGTGATCATGGGGGCCAGCTTCACCTTCTGGATGGCGGTGGCCAGGCCGGTGGTGCCGCTGGAGCCGCCGTGGGCGTCATGGCCGCTGCCGGTCTCGCCCTTCTTGCTGGCGGAGAGGAAGTCGAACAAGGCGTAGAAGCCGAGGAAGCCCAGGAGCACCGCGTAGATGGAGCTGATGAACATCTCGGAGAGCAGGGGGTCGGTGTCGTACAGGGTCTTGTTGACCCAGCCGCCGATGATGGTGCCGCCGCCGGAGCCCACCAGGAAGGCGATGGCCAGCTTGGTGGACACGTTGCCCAGCTTCTTGTGCACCGCCGTGCCCATGATGGCCTTGGCGAAGATGTGGAACAGGTCGGTGCCGACGGCCAGGATGCCCTTGACGCCAGCGGCCATGAGGGCCGGGGTGATGATGAAGCCGCCGCCCGCGCCGATGCAGCCGGTGATGAGGCCCGCCGCCAAGCCGACGAAGATGGACACCACGAAGATGGTGTTGGTGTAGAAGGCCGGGGCGTACGCCGTTTTCCCGCCGATCATGTCCGCCGCGAAGGCGAAGTTGATGAGCAGGATGGGCAACACCATCAGCGCAAGAATCAACAGCTTTTTACGGCTCCTCACAATCGAGAGGGACATTTCCATGTCCCACTTGGCGTGCGCCACGCTCGCCTGCTTGAGGAATTCGAAGACATCTCTTCCGAAACCCATCAATGCATCCTCCGTTAAAAAGGTTCGTTTACCAGAACCGGCCCGCAGTCCGGCCCCGATTCGTTGCCGCGCCAAACATGGGTTCGCGCCAGGCCCGCCGGGCCTTACGCCTTACCCTTGAGTGCCTTGTGCTCGCAGGCATCCTGGAGCTTGAACACAAGCTCCTCGATGTCCACGGGCTTCATCAAATAATCGAAGGCGCCCAGCTCCAGGCCCTTCATGGCCGTTTCCACATGGGCGTGTCCGGAGAGCATGAGCACAGCCACCCCGGGGTGCGCCGCCGCGATGTGCTTCAGCGCCTCGATGCCGTCCATGCCGGGCATCTTCACATCCAGCACCACGGCGTCCACCAGGGCGTTCTGCTTCAGCCAGGCCAGCGCCTCCGTGGCGCTGGCCGCGCAGTCGGCCTCGATGCCCCGGCGCGCCAGGCGCTTTGCCAGGGTCTCGCGGAAATCTTGTTCGTCGTCGACCAGCAGAACCTTCATGCCTACGCCCCCCGCTCCCGTATGCACACTCCGGGCACGCCGCCCTGGGCCAACGAGCCCACCAGCGCCTTGAGCGGCCCAAGGTGCGCCTGCTTCTCCACCACCACGGCCCCGGGCAGCTCCGGGTGCCCCTGCACGCCAATCTGCACGCCGCCAGCCTGGGCGCCCGCCGTCTCGGCCTGGTCCTCCGGGTACACGTGCAGCACCGCCGTTACCCGGCCGGACAGCAGCGTCAGCCGCGCCGCAAGCTCCATGAGCCCGCTCCCGAGCGCCTCCGGATCCAGCACCAGCACCTGGGGCACCTCCGGCCCATCAAGCAGGCGCAGGGCCTCGGCCTCGGACTGCACAGCCCGCGCCGCATGCCCCAGGGCGGACAGCTCCCGGCACATGAGCTCACGCACGTGCGGATTGCGGTCCATGATGGCGATGTTCAGGCGTGTGCTTTGGCCCATGCGGCGACGCTCCTTGGATTGTACAATGGCAATTCCCGTGCCAGCTTTGCACCCTACGCCAAATTTCCAACACACTAAAATATTGACGTTTATTTTGATGCCTGCGCCGATGTCAGGTGGCTTGCGCTGGTGGGGTGTCAGCTATTTTTACAGTACGTCAAGCCTGGGGAGTATTGCCTAGCCGAACACCGACGCTTGACAAGCCTAGACGACCGGTCTAATCACGCCCCATGGCCGACACCACGAAGAAGGACGACACGCGCGCCCGGCTCATCAATGCCGGAGCGGAGCTGATGCACCGCCAGGGCTACGCGGGCACGGGCATCCAGGAGGTGCTCACCACCTGCGGCGTGCCCAAGGGCTCGTTTTACCACTACTTCAAAAGCAAGGAAGACTTCGCCCTTGCCGTGGTGGAGCACCATGCCTGCCGCATGGCCGAGGGCTCCCGCGCCCTCTTTAACCGAGCGGACCTCTCCCCGCTGGAGCGCCTGCGCCTCTTCTTCGACACCATGACCGACCGCCTGGCCGACCCGGAACATCCCCTGGGCCGGTCCGGCTGCCCCATCGGCAACCTGGTGCAGGAGCTGGCCCCCGGCAATCCCCGCATGCGCGAGCGGCTCAACGCGGTGCTCTCCGGCCTGGAAGGCGGCCTAGCCCAAACGCTGCGCCAGGCCACCGAGGCCGGGGAGATCCCCGCCCGCCTGGACCCCGAGGAGACGGCCCGGTTCATCTCCAGCAGCTGGCAGGGGGCCATTCTGCGGGCCAAGGCCGCGGGGAATGTCGAGCCCCTGGTCCGCGCCAGGCACTTCATCCTGAACGAACTGTTGCGCTAGCCCCGACTGCGCCGCCTCCGGCGGGCATTGGCTACGCGGCTATTCAGAATAGACCGGTCTAGTATCAACGGAGGACAGCCCCGCACACGGGTCCAAAACGTAAACCTCAACCATACGGAGAAACGCATGTTCCTGCTCAACACCACCGACCCCGCCGAGCTCACCGGCAAGGCTGCGGAGCTCTTCGCCATGTTTCCGCCGCAGCTTGGCGTGCCCGCCCCGCTGCAACTGCTTTCCGCCAGCCCCGGGCTTGTGGGGCTGCAGGCCGGAGCAATCGAGTATTACCGCGCCCACCCGGAGCTGGACTTCCCCATGCTCGCGTCCATCCGCTACCTGGCGGCCAAGCACCTGAACGCCCCGGCCTGCGTGGACTTCAACGCCAGGCTGCTGCGCGCGGCAGGGCTGGAGGAAGACGAGATCGCGGCGCTGCCCGGCGCGGGTGGTGAATTCACCCCGGCCCAGCGCGCCCTGCTGGCCTTCTGCCTCCAGGTGCTGGCCGAGCCGCAAGGCGTTGCCGAAAAGGACGTGGCGGAGCTGCGCGCCCAGGGCTGGAGCGATGCCACCATCCTGGACGCCGTGGGCCATGCGGCCAACATGCAGGTGCCCGCCCTGCTCATGAAGGCGTTCATGCGCTAGGCGGAACGCGCCGCCTCGGCTAGGTCCGAACGAAGCCCTGGCCGGGGCGGCCACTTTGGCGGGAAGGTCTATTTGCCTGGGAGGCTGTGGCGGGAAAGAAAGTCCCAGACCAGCAGCGAGGCGTCCGGGGCCGGGGCGGGCATGTCGCAGTAGCGGTAGGTCTCCCGCGCGCCGCCGGGCCAGGCGTGGCCGCCGCCCTTGACGACGACGAATCGGACCTCCGGGGTGCGATCATCCGAAGCGCGGACATTCAGAGTTTGGCCCCCGGCGGTGGGCTTCCTCACGCCGCCCTGGCGCTCCGGGCCGTACACCTCCACCCGCGCGGGGGAGGCGGGCGAATCCTGCACCTGCGCCTCGGGGTTCAGGCCCAGGCGCCGCACCCAGTGCTGGACCTGGACCCGCGCCGGGGCGTCCTCGCAGATATTGCCCGTGGGCGCCTCCAACGCGCCAAACCGCGCCACGCGGTCCTGGTCGCCATGGATGACGAGCACGCCGCGCACGTCATTTCGTGCAGACGCGCTAGGCAGCTCGCAGGGCATGCCCCCGCTGACCACAGCGATGGCCGCCGCCACACCCGGCCGCTCCAGGGCGAACCGGTTGGCCAGCATGCCGCCATTGGAAAAGCCGACCAGGTACACGCGGCGCTGGTCCACGGGCAAATCGGCCTTGAGCCGCTGGATGAGCGCGGCGAGGTAGCCCACATCGTCCACCTTGGCGTCGCGGGCGTA
>JAVBYL010000277.1 GCA_030824035.1 Humidesulfovibrio sp. | reverse complement strand
ATAAGTCTTGGCCCGGTTCTTGATACTAAGGGGCGTCCACTGCGCGGGCCGAGGGGCTGGCGTTTGCAGGCTGGGCAATACAGAGAGATGATCAGAGGAGCGGGAATGAAGATGGATAGACTGAGTCTCCCGGCGAAAATCGCCCTGTTTGTAATGTTCGGCGTGCTGCTCTTTGCCGTGGCCGCCCTTGCCTCCGGCGCCCCAACCGATGCGGCCCAGGCTTCCGGCGCCTTGGCCGACGCGGGCGCGGAAGTCGTCAAAGCCGGGGCGCACCTGGGCGCGGAAACCGGCGTCGCCTGGTGGGTGTGGCCCCTGGTGCTGCTGTTCTTCTGCTTCGTGCTCGGCATCATCGCGGTGCTTGCGGGCGTGGGCGGCGGCGTGCTGTACGTGCCGCTGGTCAGCGGATTCTTTCCCTTTCACCTCGACTTCGTGCGCGGCGCGGGCCTCATGGTCGCCCTGGCCGGAGCCCTGGCGGCGGGCCCCGGTCTGCTCAAGCGCAACTTCGCCAGCCTTCGCCTGGCCCTGCCGGTGGCGCTCATCGCCTCCAGCTGCGCCATCGTGGGCGCGTTTTTGGGCATGGCCCTGCCGACCAACGTGGTGCAGCTCTGCTTGGGCATCACCATCATGGGCATCGCCATCCTGCTTTTGACCTCCAAGAACACGGCGCACCCCGTGGTGGACAAGGCCGACGCCCTGGGCATCGCCCTGGGCATGAACGGCGCCTACAACGACCCCGCCACCGGCGAGCTGGTGCAGTGGAAAACCCACCGCACCCTGCCGGGCCTGCTGATGTTCATCATCATCGGCATCATGGCCGGCATGTTCGGCCTGGGCGCGGGCTGGGCCAACGTGCCCGTGCTCAACCTGATGATGGGCGCGCCGCTGAAGGTGGCCGTGGGCACCAGCAAGTTCCTGCTGTCCATCACCGACACCTCCGCCGCCTGGGTTTACCTGAACAAGGGCTGCGTCATCCCGCTCATGGCCATTCCGAGCATCATCGGGCTCATGCTGGGCTCCTTCGTGGGTGTGCGTCTGCTGGCCAAGGCCAAGCCGACCTTCATCCGCTACATGGTCATCGGCGTGCTGCTCTTTGCGGGCGGCAAGGCGCTCCTCAAGGGCCTGGGCATCTAATCCGCGGCGCTTGGCGACACGCGTATTTCATTTGGAGGACACAATGAGCGAAATGCATAACGGAAAAGCTTCTCCCGAGCAGATCAAGTACGCCAACATGCTGTTTTACGGCTGCTGGGGCGGTTTGGCCCTCATGGCCGTCACCTACCTGCTGTACGTCACCGGCATCGTCACCCCGCACGTGCCCCTGGAAAAGGTGCCCCTCTTGTGGTCCGAGCCCGTGGGAACCTATCTCGAGCTGGGCCAGGTGCCCGTCGGCTGGGGTTGGACCGTGCTCATCGGCAAGGGCGATTTCCTCAACTTCCTGGGCATCGTGCTCCTGGCGGGCATGACCATCGTCTGCTATATTCCTCTCATCCCCGCGTTCCTGAAGCGCAAGGAGACCGTTTTCGCCGCGCTGGCTTTGGCGGAAATCATCGTGCTCCTGGTGGCCGCTTCCGGCATCGTGGGCGGCGGCGCGCACTAGCGTCCCCCCATTCGTCCATCCGGGGGGGTGCGCGCCATGGCACGCATTTCCCCCTGGAGGAGAACGCTTGTGGACACAGCAATGCACACCGATACGCTCCTCGGCGTCTTTACCGGCCTCGCCCGGACCGGCCTGGACCGGGCGGACCTGCCCCGCGTCCTGCGCGAGCTGCCCTTCGGGGTGGCCGTGCTGGACGGGGAGAGGCGCACGCTGTTTTTGAACGGCGCCCTGGAGCGGCTCACCGGCTACTCGAGCGCGGAGGTGGCGGGGGTTCCCTGCCGCCACGTGCTGCGCGGAAGCTTTTGCCTGCACGCCTGCCCGCGCCGCGGGTGCGGCCAGGCCAAGGGCTGCGCGGAGGGCCAGGTTGGCAGCCAGGGCGAGTCTCAAGGTGACCCCGAAACCGGCGCCCAGGCGGAAGGCCAGAGCGAGAGCCGGGAAGGCACGCTCATCAACCGCCACCGCCGCAAGGTTCCCGTGCGGCTGACCAGCGTGCCCGTGCTGGACCGCGAGGGCGCGTATTTGTGTACCCTGGAGGTCATAGAAGACCTCTCCGCCCTGAAGGACCTGGAGGCGCGGCTTTCGCGCACGGCCGGACCGGGGCAGATCGTGGGCCGCTGCGCCGTCATGGAGCATCTGCTGCGCATCATGCCCGCCGTGGCCCAAAGCGACGCCACGGTGCTGCTGACCGGCGAGTCCGGCACCGGCAAGGACCTGCTGGCCGAGGCCCTGCACCGCGCCAGCCCAAGGGCGCGTGAGAGCTTTGTGCGCGTCAACGCCACCCCCATGCCCGAGGCCCTGCTGGATGTGGAGCTCTTCGGCCAGGCCAACGCCTCGGCGGAGGGCGGCGGGCCCCGGCCCGGCAAGTTCCAGCTGGCGCAAAACGGCACCCTGTATCTTTCCGAAATAGCCGACATGCCCCTGGCCCAGCAAAGCCGCCTGTTGCGCCTGCTGGACGAGAAGGCCGTGACTCCGGCGGGCGGCGAACGGCCCATGCGCCTCAACGTGCGCGTTGTGGCGGCCACCGGGCGCGACCCCGAGGCCTTGGTGAAGGCCGGGCTGCTGCGTGAGGACCTGTTCCACAGGCTGAACGCCGTGCGCCTGCACCTGCCCCCCGTGCGCGAGCGCGGCGAGGACGTGCAGTTCCTGCTCACGCATTTTCTGGGCATCTACGCGGCCAAGTTCCGCAAGCCCGTGCAGGGCTTTTCGCAGGAGGCCCTGGCCCAGCTTTCCACCTACGACTACCCCGGCAACGTGCGCGAGCTGCGCAACATGGTGGAGTATTCGGTGATGGTGTGCCCCGGCGAGCTGGTGCTGCCGGAGCACCTGCCCCCGCATGTGCGTTTCCCCTCGGCTTTGGCCGAGCCGGTTCAGACCGAGGCCCAGGCTCCTGTGCTGGCCGCCAGGCCCGCAACGTCCAAGCCCGCAACGTCCAAGCCCGTTGTGCTGAAGTCCGCAACGTCCAAGCCCGGGCGCAAGCAGCCCGCGCGGAAGAAAGGCTAGGGGGCGGGCATGGGCACGAAAATTTTGGTGACGCTGTACCGCGACGAGGTGGCCCCGCGCTTCGACCTGTGCTCCGAGGTGCTGCTGGTGACCGTGGACGCCACGGGGCGCGAGGTGCGCAGGCAGGACCTGGTGCTGGCCCATTCCAGCGCCGACGACCTCTGCGACCTCATCCTGGACCGCGAGGTCTCCGCCGTCATCACCGGCGGCATTGAGGAGGAGCACTACCACTACCTGCGCTGGAAGCGCGTGAACGTGCTGGACGCAGTGGCCGGCCCGGCCGAGGCCGCCCTCAGCCTGTTCCTGCGCGGGGAGCTGGAAGCCGGCGCCATACTGTTCCCCCGCGGGGCGGACGCTGAGGGAGGTGGCCATGTTTAAGCTCGCCGCCCTCATCAAGCACCCCCTGCGCGAGCTGCAAAGCGACGTGGACGAGGCCGTGAGCCCGGAGCGCTACACCATGCTGCGCCGCAAGATCATCGCCCTGATGACGGCGGCCTGCCTGCTGCCGCTCTCGGTCATGGGCGTGCTCAACTACTACGAGCACCAGAACGCCATGGCCCGCGAGATCCAGAACCCCCTGCGGGTGCTGGTGAACAAGACCAAGAACTCCTTTGAGCTGTTCCTGACGGAGCGGACCTCAACCGTGAGCCTCATCGCCTCCGCCTACACCTACGGCGAGCTGGCCGACGAGCAGAAGCTGGCGCGCATCTTCAGCGTCATGAAGCGCGAGTTTGAGGGCTTCGTGGACCTGGGGCTCATCGACGAGCGCGGCACCCAGGTGAACTACGTGGGGCCATATGCGCTCAAGGGCAAGAATTACGCCGAGCAGCGCTGGTTCCAGGAGGTGCGGCTCAAGGGCAAGTACGTCAGCGATGTGTTCATGGGCTTCCGCAAGTTCCCCCACGTCATTGTGGCGGTGCAGCACATGACCGAGGACGGGCGCACCTGGATTCTGCGCGCCACCCTGGACACCCGGCAGTTCGAGCGCATCATCGCCAGCATGAGCCTGGAGCCGGACGCCGACGCCTTCCTGGTAAACACCCAGGGGCTGATGCAGACCAGCTCCAACCACTACGGCAAGGTGCTGGAGAAGCTCTCCTTCCCGCTGCCGCCGCAAACCTACGAGCCCGCCGTGGTCACCATGGTCGACCCTCTGGGGCGCGAGGTGTTCCTGGCCTATGCATTCTTCCCGGAGGCGGACTTCGCCCTCATGGCCGTGAAGCCGCGTTCCAGCGCCCTCAAGACCTGGTACACCGTGCGCGGCGACCTGCTGTTCATCTTCGTGGCCGGGGTGGCCGTGGTGCTCATCGCCGCCATGCGCGTCACCGATGCCCTGGTGCGCCGCATGAAGGAGTCGGAGGAGCGCCGCGAGCTGGCCCTGCGGCAGGTGGAGCATTCGCAGAAGCTCTCCAGCATCGGGCGGCTGGCCGCGGGCGTGGCCCACGAGATCAACAACCCGCTGGCCATCATCAACGAGAAGACCGGACTGATGAAGGACATCATCGGCATGCAGGGGCAGTTCCCCGCCCGGGAGAAGATTTTGGACCAGGTGGAGAGCGTGCTGCGCGCCGTGGAGCGCTGCCGGGGCATCACCCACCGCATGCTGGGCTTCGCCCGCCGCATGGATGTGAGCATCGAGGAGCTGGACCTGGGCGAGATCATCGCCGAGACCGCCGGGTTTTTGGCCAACGAGGCCATGCACCGCAAGGTGAGCGTGAAGTTGGATATCGACCCCGAGCTGCCGCGTATCCTCTCCGACCGCAGCCAGTTGCAGCAGGTGTTCCTGAACCTGTTCAACAACGCTCTGGCGGCCGTGGCCGATGGCGGCGAGATCCTCGCCTCCGCCCACGAGGTGGGCGAGAGTGTCGAGGTGAGCGTGACCGACAACGGCTGCGGCATGAGCGAGGAGACCCTCAAGCACGTGTTCGAGCCGTTTTTCACCACCAAGAAGGGGAAGGGCACGGGCCTGGGCCTGTCCATCACCTACGGCATCATCAAGCGCCTCGGCGGCGAGATAGCCGTCGAGAGCACACCGGGCGTGGGAACCACGCTCACCATCACCCTGCCCAAGGGGCAGCGGGAGGCA
>JAVBYL010000268.1 GCA_030824035.1 Humidesulfovibrio sp. | reverse complement strand
GGACCAGGTGGTGCGCATCCTGGCGTTCAGCCAACTGCGCCTCAGCCCGGACAAGCCCCCATACATGTATGTGTTCTGCGCGGCGCCCAAGTCCGCCCTGACAGCCAAGGCCAGGGCCGGGCTGGTGCAGGATGTGGCGCTGTTCCTGCTGGCCGTCGGACTCACCCTTGTCAGCGGCTGGTTCTTTGGCGGCAGGTCCCTTGGCCTAAAGCTGGAGGAGCTGGCCGCCGCCTCCAACCGGCTGGGCGCCGGGGATCTCTCCGTCCGGGTGGAGCCGGACCCGGGCATCACCGAGGTCGCGGCGCTGTCGCGCGCCTTCAACGGCATGGCCGAGTCCCTGGCGCGGGACATTGAAGAACGCACACGCACCGAGGCGGAGCTGAAGGAGAGCGAAATACGCTTCAAGGCCCTGCACAACGCCTCCTTCGGCGGCATCACCATCCACGACAAGGGCCTCATTCTGGACTGCAACCAGGGGCTCTCCCTCATCACCGGCTATAGGTACGACGAGCTCATCGGCATGGACGGACTCCTGCTCATCGCCGAGCGTTCGCGCGGGCTGGTGATGGACAACATCCTTGCCGGCTACGAGGAGCCTTATGAGGCTTTCGGGGTGCGCAAGAGCGGCGACGAGTACCCCATCCGCCTGGAGGCCCGCAACATTCCGTACAAGGGCAAGCAGGTGCGGGTTGTTGAGTTCCGGGACATAACCGAGGCCAAGCAGGCCGAGGAGGCCCTGAAGCTTGAGGCCCAGCGCCGCCGCATCCTGATGGAGAAGAGCTACGACGGCATCGTCACCATCGACCACGAGCACCGCGTGGTGGAGGCCAACGAGCGCTTCGCCGCGATGCTGGGCTACACCCGCGAGGAGCTGCTGGGCATGCACACCTGGGAGTTCGATGCCATGATGACCCAGGAGCAGATCCGGACCTTCCTCTCGGACCGTGGCAACATCAGCAAGGTGTTTGAGACCAGGCACCGCCGCAAGGACGGCAGCCTCTACGATGTGGAGGTGAGCGCGAGCAGCGCCACGGTGGGTGGGCAGGTCCTGGTGTTCTGCATTTGCCGCGACACCACCGAGCGCAAACGGGCCGAGGTGGACCTGCAGCACTCCAAGGAGCAGGCCGAGGCCGCCAACCGGGCCAAAAGCGAGTTCCTGGCCAACATGAGCCACGAGATCCGCACCCCGCTCAACGGCGTGCTCGGCATGCTCCAGCTCATCAAGGCAAGCGGCGCCACCGGCGATGTGGAATGCTACACCGAGATGGCCCTGCGCGCCGGGCACAGGCTCACAAGCCTGCTGGGCGACATCCTCGACCTCTCGCGCATCGAGGCGGGGCGAATGCCCATGGTGCACCACCCCTTCGCCCTGGCGGACATCATCACCGCGCTTTCCGAAACCTTCTCGCCCATGCACTTCAGCAAGCGCCTCACCTTCGCCATCGGCATCGCGCCGGATGTGCCCACGCATTTCGCGGGCGACGAGGTCCGCATCCGCCAAATCCTGTTCAACCTCATCGGCAACGCCATCAAGTTCACGGACCACGGCGAGGTGCGGCTGGAGATCTCCACGCTGCCGCCCCTTCCCTCGGGTGCGGCGCGGCTGTTGTTCCAGGTCAGCGATACGGGCATGGGCATCCCCGACGAGAAGATCGGCCAGATCTGCGCCCCCTTCATCCAGGTTTCGGAAGACCTCACGCGCTCCCACCAGGGCGCGGGTCTGGGCCTCGCCATCACCCAGCGCCTTGTGGACGCCATGGGGGGCACGCTGACCTTTGAGAGCACGGAGCACATGGGCACCAGCGTGTACCTGATGCTTCCCCTGGACCTTGCCGAGGCCCCCGCACCCGCCTCGACCGAACGGCCAGGACTGGGGCCAAGCCCGGCTCCCTTGCGCTTGCTGCTTGTGGAGGATGAAGAGATAAGCCGCCTGGGCGCGCGCCTGACCCTGGAGAAGCTGGGGCATGTGGTGGTGACGGCCAAGCACGGCGTGGAGGCCCTGGAGGAGCTGCGCAAGGGCCTGTTCGACTGCGTGCTGATGGATGTCCAGATGGACGTGATGGACGGCGTGGAGGCCACGCGGCGCATCAGGAGCGGCGAAGCCGGCGCCCTGGACCCGCGTGTGGCCATCGTGGCCATGACCGCCTACGCCATGTCCGGCGACCGCGAGCGGTTCCTTCAGGCGGGCATGGACGACTACATCGCCAAGCCCATCCGGGTGGACGTGCTGGAAAAAACCCTTGCGCGCGTGGTGGAACAGCGCGCCGGGCAGAGCGCGTAAGCGCCCCTTAGCAGGGCAGGGTGATGAGCACCTTGGTGCCCTGGTCGGGCTGGCTGGTGATGACGATATCCCCACCCAGGGACTTCACCGTGCCGTAGCTGACGGACAGGCCCAGGCCGGTGCCCTGACCCACCGCGCGGGTGGAAAAAAACGGCTCGAACACGCGCGGCAGGTGCGCGGGCAGGATGCCGTGGCCGGTGTCCTCCACCTCTATGCGCAGCTCATGGTCGCGCTGGCTGACGATGATCCACAGCCTGCCGCCGGAGGGCATGGCGTCCAGGGCGTTGTCCAGAATGTTGCCCAGGGCCGTGGAAAGATCCGCGCCGGGCAGGTTCTGCGGTGGCAGGCGCAGGGGCGAAAGCTCCGGCGCAAGGGCCGGGAAGGCGGAGACTCCGGCCTCCTCCATGCGCTGGCGGCGCTCGGCCAGTAGAGCGTTCACCAGCGTGGGCATGTCCACCTGGGACTCGCCGCCCTGGGCGCTGGCGGCCTGGCCCGGGCAGGAATCCGCGTGGGCCTTGTGGCACAGGCACAAGAGCTTGGCGGTAATCTCCTTGACGCGCTGGCCCTGCTCACGCAGCTTGGCCGCGCTCTCGTCCAGCTCGTTCAGGTCGTTTGAAACCGCCTGGACAGGCTCACCCTGCGGCTCACCCTGTGGCACGCCCGGCGACCCCACTTGCAAATCCGCACGCAGATCAGCGACAAGGTCGCCCATCCACCCGGCCAGGGAGACCATGGTGTTCACGGGGTTGTTGATCTCGTGGGCAACGCCCTCGGCCATATGGCCCAAGGCGGCCATTTTCGCCGTCTCGGCCATGCGCAGGCCTTCCTGACGCTCGCGCCGCCGCTCCTGCGCGCGGGCGATGGCCTCCACCAGGCGCTCGATGGGCACGGGCTTCACCAGGTAGTCCGTGGCCCCCAGCTTCATGCCCGCAACGGCGGTGGCCAGGTCGTTCTGCCCGGTGAGCATGAGGGCCTCGGCCTGGGGCCGCACGAGCTTGAGCTCGCGCAGCACCGCAAGGCCGTCCATGCCGGGCAGGTTGACGTCGAGCACGGCCACGTCGACATCGCTCCCGGCGGCGAGGCGCAGGGCTTCCTCGCCATCGTAGGCGGTTTGCACCGCAAAGCCCCGCGCCTCGAGCCGCTCGGCCAGCAAATCGGCGAAGTCGCGCTCGTCGTCCACCAGCAGGACAGCGTTCATGGCTGCCCCCGGCTACTTTTTGTCGTCGTTCTCGTGGATGACCTGCTCGGCGTCGTCAAAGTCCCCGGCCTGGGCGAAGGTGGCGGCGACCATGGCGTCCTCGATCTTCTGGCGGTAGGCGCCCTTGATGCTCTTCACCAGGCGGTCGATGTCCACGGGTTTCTTGTGGTACTCGTACGCGCCCAGCTGCATGCACACTTCCTGGTCCTGCTCCGAGCCGTGGCCGGTGAGGATGATGACCTGGACCTGGGGGTGCGCCTTCTTGACCTTGCGCAGCACCTCGACACCGTCGATGCCGGGCATGCGCAGGTCGAGCACCATGACGTCAGGGACCTCGTCCTTGACCATCTCCAGGGCGGTCTCGCCGTCATGGGCCACTTCAGAGCCCATGTCGCGCATCTTCATGCGCTCGGCCAGGGTGTTGATGAAATTCTCCTCGTCGTCGACCAGCAGCAGCTTGATCTTCTTGCTCACGGTGCACTCCTTGTTTCAGGCGCTTTCGCGCCTTGTTCCGGGGGCCAACCCCTTGCGGGCGCCGACCCCCGGTTTTTTCCGTTCCTGCCTAGGCTTCCGCCAGCCCGTAGGCCACGCTCACTCCGCCAAGCCCAACGGATTCCAGGAATCCGCAAACCGGGCGGGTGGGAACGAGCCTCCTGGGCGCAACGCCCATCATCTCGCGGGCCAGCTCATGGCTCCCGGCTTCGGCAAAGGCGACGGCGGCAAAACAGTCCGAAACGGACGCCACCTTCCTCTCCTCAACCCCGGCCATGCGCATGGCGGTCTCGTTCTCCCCGACCTCGGCGTAAGCCTGGGCCGAGAAGGTGTCCTCAAGCGTCTTTCTGAGCATTCCAAGCATGTACATACCCTCCTTGGGCCACCCGCGTCCGGCGTGCACTCCTTGCGCGGGGGTTGATGAAGACAAGCTGCTATATGGAATGCTACTCCTCTTTACCTGAAAATCAAGTCCCTCTAGGCCAGGGGCCTGGGCAGGCTCAGCACCAGCCCGCTTCCCCCGGTTCCCGGCCCCACACCGACACCCAGCGCCTTGGCGCACTCCTGCAGCTCGCCAAAGCAGGGCTGCTGCTGCAGGGCCTCGTACCCTGGCTGGCCAAGGCGGATGACCGCCAGGCCGCCCTGCTCCTCCACGGAAAGCAGCAGCTCGGTATCGCGCGCCATCACCGGCAGGGCGCAGTCCAGGGCCAGCCCAAGCAGGGTCATCACGTCCACGGCGCGCAGGCCGCTGCGCAGGCCGGAGCGGCCCGGCACCAGCACCAGCGAAACCTTGCCGCGCGCGGCCTGCCGCCGGGAAAGTCCCACCAGCGCGCTGGCGGCCTCGTTGACCTCGCTGCCGGCCGGGGCGCTCTCCTGGGCGTGGGCGCAAAAGTTCAGCTGCTCGGAGAGCATCATGCCGCGCTCCACTTGTTCCGCCATCACCCGCAGCCCTTTTTTGAACCGCTCGGCGTGGGCGAACCCCTCCGCGCTCATGGCCAGCAGGTCTTCCATCAGGCCGGAGGACTCGCGGATGGTGGCCAGGATGTTCTGCATCTCGTGGGTGGCGGAGGCCGTCAGCCTGCCCATGAGTTTCGCGTCGCGCATGGCCTGCCCCCTACTGTCCGTCGCTCTTCTTCGCAGTGGCGGACGCCTTCTGGGCGTAGTCGATGGCCGATTCCATCTTCTCGATGAGCGTGTCGATGTTCAGCGGCTTCATCATGTAGTC
>JAVBYL010000305.1 GCA_030824035.1 Humidesulfovibrio sp. | reverse complement strand
ATGTGCTCGCCCATGTAGGCTTCCATGGCGTCGAACACGCCCCAGCGCTTGAGGAAGAAGAAGGCCACGTAAATGGGGATGGTGTAATACACCATGCGCGGCAGGCGGCGGCGGAAGCGCTTCCAGGTCTTGTCCAGGGCGGCGCGCCAGTCCCACTTGGGGGTGTCCTTCAGTCGGCACACCACGCAGCCCTCGGGCAGGGGCGGCAGGATGATGCGGCCCAGGAGCACGATGCCCGCCGTGCGCAAAAAGGCGGCCAGCACGGTGAGGCTGACGTACAGCACCGCCGCCGTGCCGATGAAGGGCGCGGCGATGAAGAACAGCGTGGGCAGGTGCAGAAAGTACGTGGGCAGGCTGTTGAAGAGATTGGCCAGCATGATCTCGCGCCGGGACATCTCGCCCTTGTCGTGGGCCTCGGCCAGCATGGCGTTGGCCGCCGCGCCGGAAAAGAACGCCAGGGAGAAGCTCGCCCCGGCCACGTCCTTGAGACGGCCCAGGCGCACCAGCGGCTGTGCGATTTTGGCCACGGCGCGGGTCCAGTTCAGGGCCTCGATGAGCGTGCCCACGAACAGGCCCATGCTGACGGAGAGCAGCAGGCGCGTGAGCGGTACGGCCAGCCCGTGCCAAAGCGTTTGCAGGGTCAGTGGATCAGCGGCGTGTTGCATGGGCGGCTAGGCGTCCCCGTACTCTTTCATGCCGCCGAACTCCTTCAGCTCCTCCGCGTCCATGCGCCGCGTTTGGGCGGGCGCGGGGAAGGCCCCTGCGCGCACCTCCTCGCAATAGGCCGCCAGGGCCTCCCGCGCCGGGGTCCACAGGTCGGCGTACTGTTTGACAAAGCTGGGGCGCAGGCCGGGGCACAGGCCGAGCACGTCGTGGAACACCAGCACCTGGCCGTCGCAGTCCGGCCCGGCGCCAATGCCGATGGTGGGTATGTCGATCTCGCGGGTGATGCGTTCCGCCACCTCGGCGGGCACGGCCTCCAGCACGATGGCGAAGCACCCGGCCTCGGCCAGGGCCTTGGCGTCGCGCACCAGCTGGCTGGCGGCGCGGGCGGTTTTGCCCTGTGCCTTGAAGCCCCCCAGGCGCGCCACCTGCTGCGGCGTGAGGCCGATGTGGCCCATGACGGGAATCCCGGCGGCCAGCATGGCCTGGATGTGCGGCACGAACTCCGCCCCGCCCTCCAGCTTCACCGCGCGCGCCCCCGCCTGCTGCAAAAAGCGCCCGGCGTTGGCCACCGCCGTCTCGATGGACGTTTGGTACGACAAGAAGGGCATATCGCCCACCACCAGCGCTTCCTTGACGGCGCGGCTGACGGCCTTGGTGTGGTGGATCATGTCGTCCATGGTCACGCCCAGGGTGTCCGGCAGGCCCAGGCACACCATGCCCAGGCTGTCGCCCACCAGGATTATGTCCGCTCCGGCCTCGTCGGCCAGCAGGCCGGTGGGGTAGTCGTAGGCCGTGAGCACGGCGAGCCTGCCGATGCCCTTGCTGGCCTGGATGTCTGGTGCGGTGCGCTGGCGTTTGGTCGCGCGGGGTTGTGCGCTCATGTGGTCTCCTTGGGGCGTGGCTGTGTGCGTATGGCGAGAAGGTAGGGCCGGGCGGGGGGCGCGTCAAGGCGCGTGCGGATTGTCACAAGGCCCATCGGCCACAACGAACCCTTCTGGGCGAGTATGGGCCCCCTTCGGGGTATCTTGGGCGTTTGGCTTTGTCAGGCGTCGCCGCGGGCCTACAGCGCCCAAACCGGGCACAGCGCGCCCTGGTACAGCCCCTCGGCCCTGGCGGGCACGGCGATGAGCCCGTCTGCCGCCAGCAGGGTTTTCAGCAGGCCGGACTTGCCCAGCACCGGGTGCGCCAGGGGTGGCAGTCCCGCCCTGGCCTCCAGCCGCACGCGCACAAAGTCCTCGCGCCCCGGCCTGCCCGCAATGTTGCGCGCCAGCTCGGCCACCAGCAGGGGGGCAGCCTGTTCCGCCTGGGCAAGGGCGCTGGAGTCCCCGGCCAGGTGCTTGAGCAGCGGCTTCACCAGCACGGCCATGACCACCTGGGCCGAGGTGACCTGCCCGGGCAGCCCGATGACGGCCTTTTGCCCGGCGCGGGCCAGGATGGTCGGCTTGCCGGGGCTCATGGCGATGCCGTGGGCGAGAATTTCCGCGTCCGGCAGGGCCAGCATGGCGGCCACGGAGTGGTCGCGCGCGCCCAGGGAGCTGCCGCCGGAGAGCAGCACCACGTCGCAATTCCCGCCCTCCTCGGAAAGCGCGGCGCGCAGGGCCTCGGTGAGCATGGAAAGATCATCGGGCACGATGCCCAGGGCCACGGGCTCGGCTCCGGCCTCGGCCGCCAGGCTGGCCAGGGCCACGGAGTTCACGTCGCGTATCTGACCGGGGCGCGGGGTTGCCGAGGGCGGCACCAGCTCGTCGCCGGTGGACAGGATGCCCACGCGGGGGCGGCGGCCCACCTCGATCCTCGTCACCCCCAGGGCGGCCAGCAGGCCGACGTCCTGGGCGCGCAGGGTGCGTCCGGCGGGCAGGGCGGCCGCGCCAAGGGCCACATCCTCGCCGGGGAGCATCACGTTCTCGCCCGGGGCCACGGTCTTGCGCACCTCGACCACCACGGGCGCGCCCTGGCTTGGCGCGGCAGGGGCGCCTGGCCCTTGCTGAGCCGCCAGAATGTCGGTGTGCTCCACCATCACCACCGCGTCCGCGCCGGGGGGCAGGGTTCCGCCCGTGGGGATGCGCGCGCACTGGCCAGGGGCGAGCCGCAGCTCGGCCTCCGCGTCCTGCCGCCAGTCGATGCGCAGGTCCGCCACGCAGTCGGCGTAGGCCGGGTTGGACTCCGTGGCGCCGAACACATCGCGGGCGCTCAGGGCATAGCCGTCCATGCTGGCGCGGGCGGTCTGCGGCAGGTCCTCCGAGGCGGTCAGCTCATGGGCCAGCACGCGCCCGTGGGCCTGGTCCAGGTCCACCACCTCCGCTCCCAGGGGGCGGAAGGCGGCCAGCAGCGCGCAGGCGGCCTCGCGGCTCACCACATTCAGAAAGCCGTGCCCGTCCAGGGTCTTTTCAGCGCCGGGTGCCTTGGCCACGCATCAGTCCAGGCGGATTTCCACCGGGCCGGGGGCAAAGCCCTTGAGCTCGCCCAGCATGCCCAGGATGCCGCTTTTGAGGATGCGCTCCACAAAGGGGTTGAGGGGCAGGGGCTTGCCGGACACGGTGATCTTCATGCCCGCGTTGAGGGCCACGCAGTCGGCCAGGGTGGCCTCCCCCGCGACGATATCAACGGCCAGGCCACGGCAGTTCTCGCGTCCGCAGCCGCCGCAGTCCAGCCCGGGCAGCAAAAAGCCCGCCTTGGCCACGATGCGCGCCAGCCCATCCACATCGCGGGTGGCCATCAGCTCGTCCAAGGCGTTGTCGCCGTAGACGGCCAGGGCCAGCTCCGGGTCCAGGTCCTTGGCCGTGGCGTCGTCGGCTGCGATGATGATGCGCGGCAGGGTGGTGAGGGTTTTGCCGCCCTCCACGATGAGCACGTCGGTGTTCACCAGGGGCAGCAGTTCGGCCAGGGGGCGCTCGTCGGGCCAGGCCACAAAGCTGCCGCCGGGGGAAAAGCCGAGCACCATGTCGGCCTTGGTGCGGAAGCGGGCGGTGTCCGTGTCGGCCTTCTCGTCAAAGCCGTGGTGCGAGTGCTTGGCCAGGGTGACCGTGAGGCCGAGGCGCTTGATGGCCTCCGCCAACTCCATGGCCAGGGTGGTCTTGCCGGACTTCTTGTACCCGACGATGCCGATGGCGAGCATTGAGCCTCCTGAATGTTGGCGTTCTAGCGGACGATCTCGGTGCCGATGCCGCAGGCGGTGAACAGTTCCAGCAGCACGCAGTTTTCCACGCGCCCGTCGATGATGTGGGCCTTTTCCACGCCCGCCAGGATGGCCTCCAGGCAGCACTGGAGCTTGGGGATCATGCCGCCCACCACGATGCCGTTCTGGATGGCCTCGAAGGCCTGGGTGCTGGTCATGGAGGGGATGAGCTGCTTGTCGCGGTCCAGCACGCCGGGCACATCGGTGAGCAGGTGCAGGCGCTTGGCGCGCATGGCCCCGGCCACGGCTCCGGCGACGGAGTCGGCGTTGATGTTGTACGTCTGGCCCTCGTCGTCCACGCCCACGGGCGCGATGACCGGGATGATGCCGCCGTTCATCAGCGAGGTGAGCACGCCGGTTTCGATGCTGGTGACCTCGCCCACCTTGCCCAGGTCGATGATCTCGGGCGGGGCGTCGGCGTGGTTGATGGCCAGTTCCTTCTTCTCGGCGCGGATGAGCATGCCGTCCTTGCCGGAGAGGCCCACCGCCCGGCCGCCGGCCAGGTTGATGAGGTTGACGATCTCCTTGTTGACCTTGCCCACCAGCACCATCTCCACCACGTCCATGGTGGCCTCGTCGGTGACGCGCAGGCCCTGGCGGAAGTGCGACTCAATGTTGAGCGCCTTGAGCATTTTGCCGATCTGCGGGCCGCCGCCGTGGACGATGATGGGATTGACGCCGACGTACTTGAGCAGCACCACGCCCTTGGCGAAGCTCTGCTTGAGCTTTTCGTCGATCATGGCGTTGCCGCCGTATTTGATGACCACGGTGCGCCCGGCGAACTCGCGGATGTAGGGCAGGGTCTCGATGATCATGCGGGCGCGTTCGGACTCGTGGGTCAGGTCGCGGCGCGGGTCCGTGGGGCAGGCGGGCGTTGCGAAGGCCAGCTTGCCGGGGTCTTTGTGTGACATGGGAGCCTCCGGCGGGGAAAGTGGCGGCCGGTGGAAACCAGCGCGCACGGCACGAAGGATATTCGCCTTCGCGGGCGGTCATGTCAAGATGGACAGAACAGAATGTGCGGCGCGTGGACTGTGGCGGAAAGCGCGTGGCGGAAGGTGCGTGGGGTGGGCGAACAGGAGCGAGATGGCGCAGGGTGCGCAGAAAGGTGCGGGGCAGAGCGTGTGGAAGCGACGGACCGTTGACGGTCTGAGCGTTGGCGGTCTGGGCGGGTGCGCCTAGGCGCTGGCGCCGTGCCCGGCCAGGGGGCGGTACAGGGCGCGCTCGTACCCGGCGCTGATGCTGCGCGCCAGGGCGGTGGGCAGGCCGAACTCGCAGAGCCTGCAATACAGGTGCAGGGGGTTCAGGCGGTGCTGCAGGGCGTTCTTTATGCGGCGGTTCATGGCGTCTTCCTCCCTTGCCAGCCTTATCGGCGGAAAGGT
>JAVBYL010000076.1 GCA_030824035.1 Humidesulfovibrio sp. | reverse complement strand
TAGCCGAACACCAGGTTCACCAGCAGCGTGCGGTCCAGGGCCAGGTTCACGGCCTGGCGCACGGCGGTTTTGCGCAGGTGGCCGCGCTGGGTGTTGATGCCCAGGAATGCAATGTTGAGCCCATGCCCGCGCAGAATTTTGACGCCGGGGATCTTGTCCACCAGGGGCAGGTCCGGGGGAGTCACGCCGAGCATGGCGTCGGCCCGGCCCGACTGGAACTCGCGGAAGCGCGCGCCCTCGTTGGGCACGGAGCGCAGCACAAGGCGGGCCATGCGGGCCTTGGGCCCCCAGTAGGCGGGGTTGCGCTCCAGCACGATGGATTCGCCCTTGTTCCACTCCACAAAGCGGAACGGGCCGGTGCCCACCGGGTGGGAACTGATTTCCTGGCCCCAGCGGGCCATGGCCTGGGGGCTCACCAGGGCGGCCTGGGCCATGGCCAGGGAGGAGAGCAGCGAGGTCGTCGGGCGGTCCAGCGTGATGCGCAGGGTCAGCTCATCCAGGGCCTCCGCCCGGAGGATGTTCTCAAACAGCAGGCGCGATGTGTACATGCGCGGGGTGTGGAACGGGTTGCCCGGGTCGACCTGGCGCATGATGGACAGGGCCGCCGCCTGGGCGGTGAAGGGGGTCCCGTCGTGAAAGAGCACGCCCTTGCGCAGGTGGAAGGTCCAGGAGAGGCCATCCGCCGAGATGGACCAGGACTCCGCCAGGGCCGGTTCTATCTGGCTCGCGGTGTCCTTTTGGCGCACCAGTCCCTCGTACATCTGTGTGGTGGCCTGCACGGACTCGGTGTCGAAGGCCCGCGCGGGGTCCAGGGTGACGGAGTCGGAGGAGCGGAGCAGGGTGAGGGTGTCTTTGCCCGCCGGGGCGGCCAGCGCCGGGGACAAGGGCGCGGCAAGGGCCAGCACGGCCAAGGCCAGGCCCAGCGGAAGGAGACGGGCGCGCGCCCGGAGCCGCGTCACATCGCTCATAGCAGCCTGGCCTTGGCGAAGCGGACGAACCCCGTTTGGTGGTTGACGATGCCCAGCGCCTTGGCCGAACGGGCCAGCATGAGGTTGGCGTGGGCCAGGGGGACCAGCGGCGCCAGCTCGTGGGCGCGCTCCTGGGCCCTGGCGTACAGCTCCAGGCGCTTGTTCATGTTCGTTTCCCGCTCCGCCTGCGCCAGCAGCTCGTGCACGGCCTGGTCGCGGAAGAAGCTGATGTTGCTGGCGTGGGGCTTTTGGGCGTTGTCCGCGTCCAGCAGGTGGTTCAAAATGTCGCTCGGGTCGCCGGTGCTCACCCAGCCAAGCAGGGCCAGGTCGTGCTCGCCGTTGTACAGTTTGGCCAGGTAGGTTTTCCAGTCGTGGCTGACGATGCGCGCCCGGATGCCCACGGCGGCCAGGTTCTCCTGGATGAGCCGGGCCATCTTTTCCGGGTCGGGCATGTAGGGGCGGCCGGTGGGCGTGGCCCAGAGGGCGATCTCCAGGCCGCCGGACAGCCCGGCCTGGCGCAGGAGCTTTTTGGCCAGGGCCGGGTTGTACGCGTAGTTGGAAACCTTGGGGTTGTGCCCCCACATGCCCGGCGGCAGCAGGCTGGCGGCCGGGGCGGCCATGCCCTTGTACACCAGCTTGAGCAGCGCGGGCTGGTTGATGGCGTGGGCGATGGCCAGGCGCACCTTGGGGTTGTCCAGGGGGGGGTGGTCGCCGTTCATGGCCAGGTAGCCCACGTTCAGGCCGGGCATGGCGTCCAGGGCCAGGCCGGGGGTGCGCCGCACCTCGTCCTTGTCGTCCGGGTCCAGGGCGTCCATGGCGTGTATGGCCCCGGTTTTCAGTTCCAGCAGGCGCATTTTGCCATCGGGCACCACCTTGAACACCACCCTGCCGATTTGCGGCGCGCCGCCGAAATAGCGGGAATTGGCGCGCAGGATGATGCGGTCGCCGGGTATCCAGGATTCGAACACGAAGGGGCCGGTGCCCACGGGGTGCTTGTTGAAGCCCTCCGGGTTGGCCCGCACGGCCGTGGGGCTCACGATGAAGCTGGAGTGCCGCGCCAGTTCATCCAAAAACGGCGCGTAGCGCTCCTTGAGGGTGATGCGCAGGTGGGTGTCGTCCAGGGCCTCCACGCGCTTCACGCTCTTTAGCGTGGTGTCCATCTTGCCGTATTTGGCCAGGTGGAACGGGTGGGTGGGGTCTATCTTGCGCTGCAGGGAGAACTGGGCCGCCTGGGCGTTGAAGGGGCTGCCATCGTGGAACAGCACGCCCGTGCGCAGGGTGAAGGTGAACACCAGGCCATCGGGCGAGATGGTCCAAGAGGTGGCCAGGGCCGGTTCGATGAGGGTGGAGTCGTCGCGGTAGCGCACCAGGCCGTCGAAAATATTCTCGATGACCTTGGCCGATTCGTTGTCCAGGAACAGGGCGGGGTCGAGGAAGCTCGCATCGGCGCTGCGGCCGTACACCAGGGCGTTTTGGCGCGCCTGGGCCGGGGCCTGCGCGCAGAGGGCCAGCACAAGAATCAGGGCCAAAGTAAGCGTTCGGCTCAAGGGCGTTCCTCCAGATGCGATGCGGTGGGCGCTCAGGCTGCCCAGGTCAACTCATCTATGCCGGAAAGCCATATGGAAATCCAGGGGGAAGGGAGGGAAAGGCGAAGCGAAGGCGTATGATAATCGGCGAAGGCTACAGCCGCACCAGCCGGAGGAAGCCGAGCACGAAGCCGATGGCGCCGAAGTCCACATTGTAGTTGCACAGGGCCATGGCCGTAAGAAAGCTCCAGGCGAACACCCAGGCCCGGCCGCCCAGCAGCAGCGTGGCCGCCCCGGAAAGCATGCTCGCCATGCCCCAGGCCCCGGAAAGCTGGCCCCAGAGCACCGCCTGGCGCAGCCCGGACAGCAGCACGTTGCCCCCGGCTCCGCCCACGGGCGTATCCACCACATAGATGCGGAAGTAGAAGCTGGCCACGTAGGTCAGGGCGAAGAGCAGTGCGGCGATGAGCGTGTTGCGCGACACGGGAGACCCCTTGGTGAACGGCATGCGGACCGCCTGTGTGTGCCGTTTTGCCGCGTTGGCGTCAAGCTTTGTTGCCCTGGGGACGGATTGCGCCTAGTGTGGGGCCAGAGGTGCCCCCCATGCCGCCACCGCCATACGCCGCGCTTTTGCCAGTGCGAGACCCCGCCCGCAGGGTGCCTTGGCCCGTCGCGTCCGCCTTGCCCTTATGCGCTGTTTTGGCCGCTGGCGTTTTGTTGTCTGGTTGCTTTTTTCTGTCCGCCTGCGCCGCTGGCCCGGCCAGGGGCCCCCATCAGGAAGGCTCCGCCCGTCCGCTGGCCCAAAACTCCTCCCGCCTGGGCGCCGGGGAAGGGCGGGCTGCCGGCCCCTCGGCAATGGCGGGCGTTTCCGAGCTGGCCCCCCAGGCCCTGCTGGGCCAGGCTCTGTACCTGCTGCGCAGCGAACAGGCCTTCGACCCGGCCCGCGCCCTGGAAATTTTGGACCGCCTGGAGGCCCAGGGCGCATCGCCCACCGATGCCGCCTCCGTGGTGGCCCCGGCGCGGGTGTTGCGGCTTTTGGCGCTGCGCATGCTGGGCCGCGCGCAGGAGGCCGTGGCCGCCGCCGACACGCTGCTTTTGCTGCCGCGTTCCGGACCGGAGAGCCTGCCCCCAGCCCTGCTGCCCGATGTGTTCGTGGAGCGCGGGGGGGCGCTGGCCTTTCTGGAGCGTTTCGAGCGCGCCCGGGAGGACTACGCCCAGGCCCTGGCGCTCAACCCCCGGCACGTGGGCGCGCTGATGGCCCGGGGCGACCTGGCCTTTGCCCAGGGCGAGGCGGCCGCCGCCGAGGCGGATTATGGCCGTGCCATCGACGTTGCGCCCAGGGAGGTGCTGGCCTACATCAACCGGGGTGTTGCGCGCGACGAGCAGGGCCGCTTCGCCGAGGCCGTGGCGGACTTCACCGAGGCCCTGCGCCTGGACCCGGAGCAGGCCACGGCCTACGCCAACCGGGGCATTTCCCTTTCGCAGCTGGGAGACTTTGCGGGCATGTGCCGCGACTATAACGCCGCTTGCCGCCTGGGCGACTGTGCGCGGCTGCTGGAGGCCAGGGAACTGGACTACTGCCTGCCCTAGGGGCCGAGGTTAGGCCCCCTGGGCCTCGATGCGCGCCAGCAGCTTGCGCGAGGAGGAGTGGTTCGGGTCTATCTGCAGCGCGGCTTCCAGGAAGGCCTTGGCGTTGTTCACATCCTTGACCATGATGTAGGCGGTGGCCATGTTGAAGGCCACCACGGACGCGGTGCGGTGGAACTGCGGGTCCTTGCGCAGCACCTGGTCGTAGCAGCGCACGGCGGCGCTGAACTGCTGGCCGTCGGCGTGGGCCAGGCCCATGTTGTACACCACGCGCTCGTCGTCGGGCACAACCGTCAGCGCCTTCTTGTAGTTCTCTATGGCCTCCTGCCACTTGCCCTGCCGCCGCAGCGCTATGCCCAGCCGGTTGAAGGTGACCATGTCGGCCGGGGACAGGTTGGTTCCCTTCATATCCAAAAGTTTGACGTAGTACTTCTCGGCCATGGCGGGCGCGGTCTCGGCCAGGCTCTCGGCAATGTCGGAGGCGATGCGGTCGACATAGCCCAGGGCCTCGCGCTGGGCGTTGTCCAGGGCCGCGGTGAAGTAGGCGTCGGCCTGCTCCATGTCGCTCTTGCGCACGTACACCTTGCCTATCTCGCACTTGCGCTCGGTGTTCAGCGGGCTGATCTTGTCCAGCTTCTTCATGTAGTGCAGGTAGGCGTCGTCATCCACCTCGCGGTGCACCCCGGCCAGCTTTTTCAGCGGCTCCAGGTACAGCACCGCGCCCTGGTGGGCTTCCTCGTAGGCCTTCACGGCGGCCTCGCGGTCGCCCTCGGCCAGCAGGGCGTCGCCGCGCAGCATGTGGGCCACGGGGCTGCCGGGCTTCAGCGCCAGGATGGCCGCGCTGATCTCCTTGACCTTGGCCGTCTCGCCCATTTCCAGGCGGGTCTTGGCGTCGTGCACCATCTGGCTGATTTTGCCCTGGGGCTTGATGGCCCCGGCCATCTTTTCAATGAGGGTGTCGATGCTCACCGGCTTGGTGATGACGCTGTCCACGCCGATTTCGTACAAAAGCGAAAGGGTCTCCTTGCTGGTCTCCTGGGTCATCACCAGCAGCTTGGCCTCGGGGAACACGCTTTTCAGGCCGCGCATGAAGTCCGTGGTGGGCAGGCCGTGCATCACGCGGTCGCAAAAAACCAGCGCGGGCATTTTGGCGGAGAGGGT
>JAVBYL010000271.1 GCA_030824035.1 Humidesulfovibrio sp. | reverse complement strand
TGGGCCACACCCGACCCTCGGCGTCCGCCAGGGATTCCATGAGGTACATGTACCCGCCGCACTCCGCCCACACAGGCCGGCCAGAGAGGCAGAAGGCCCGGATGGCCGCGCGCATGGGCTCGTTGGCCGCAAGCTCCGGCGCGGCGAGCTCCGGGTAGCCGCCGGGCAGCAGGAGCCCGTCCAGATCCGGCGGCGGGGCCGCGTCCGCCAGGGGGGAAAAGGGGATGATTTCAACTCCAGGCTCCGGCCCGGCACCTTCACCAGCCCCCCCCCCGGCCGCCGCCAGCAGGCGCAGGTTCTCCTCGTACACGAAGCAGAAGGCCCGGTCCTGGGCCAGCCCGATTCGTACAGGGCGCACTGGGCCCGGCGTCCCGCCCGTGGGAGGGGCTGCGAATGGCAACTCCGGCAGGGACAACTCCGGCAAAGCTGCCAGCAGCGCCGTAATGTCCACGCCCCGCTCCACCCAGTCGGCCAGGGCGTCCAAAGTGGCGTCGAGGGAGAGCATCTCGGCGGCGGTGACAAGCCCCAGATGGCGCGAAGGCAGGGCCACGGCCTCGTCGCGGCGCAGGCAGCCCAGAACAGGGGCCTGGTTGCCAAGCGGGGCCAGGGCCTCGCGCAGGAGGGCCTCGTGCCGCTCGCTGCCCACCCGGTTCAGCAGCACCCCGGCCAGCCCAAGCGCCGGGTCGAAACGAGCGAAGCCCTGCACCAGCGCCGCCACGGAGCGCGCCTGGGACTTGGCGTCCACCACCAGGAAAACGGGCAAGGGATGATTATTACGGAGCAATTTGGCCAAATGTGCGGTGGACCCGGCCTCGTCCGCGCCGCTGCGGCCATCGAACAGGCCCATGACGCCCTCCACCAGGACCACGTCCGCCCCTTGGGCATGGCGGGCGAAGACCCCGCGCAGAGCGGCCTCCGGCATCATCCAGGTGTCCAGGTTATGGCTGGGGCGGCCCGCCGCCACGGCGTGCAGGCCGGGGTCGATGAAGTCCGGCCCGGCCTTGAAGGGCTGCACGCGCAGGCCCCGGCGGCGCAGGGCGCGCAAGAGCCCCAGAGTCACGGAGGTCTTGCCGCAGCCGCTATGCGTTCCGGCCAGGACGAGAGCCTTGGGCACGCCCGGCTCCGCTAGCCGTCCGCCAGCTTTTTGCGCCGCAAAAAATCCACAAACTGCATGGCCTCGGCGTGGCCGGGGTTGAGCTTGAGACAGGCGCCCAGGTGCGTGGCGGCGGTTTTGTTGTCGCTTTTATCGTAGGCGGCGCGGGCGATGTTGTAGTGCAGGTTCTCGTCGTCGGGCGAGAGCTCCAGGGCGCGCTGGTAGTAGGTCATGGCCTCGTCGTTCATCTTGGTCTTGCGCAGGGCGATGCCGAACTCGTTGAACAGGTGCTTGTGCTCGCTCTCGAAGGCCGCGTCCAGGCGCACCAAGCGTTCAAACACCTCATGGGCCTTGTCGTGCTCGCCACGGTCGATGTAGCACAGGCCGATGCCGAAGTTGGCGCGCACGTTGCCCTCGTCCAGCTGCAGGGCCTTGCTGTACTCGAACTCGGCGGTGAAGCTCTCGCCGCGCTTGCGGAACTTGTCGCCCCGGGCCACGCACTTCTGGATCTCCTGCTCCTCCTTGGTGAGGGGGCGGGCGCGGGCCTGGCTTTTCTGCGCCTCGGGCATGTAGTTGCCCAGCAGCTCGTCGCGGCTGATCTTTGTCACGGGGCCGAAGGGCTGGTCGTCGATGCCCAGAGCCTGCACCTCGATGACGCCGTCCTCGCGCTCCTGCACCATGAAATAGGACACGACCTCTGTTTTTCTGGCGGTGGTGCCGGTGCCTATCTTGGCGATTTTCTTTTGGGAAAATACGCCGCTGATGCGCTCTTGGCCTTGAGTGTGGCTCATTCGCTTGCCTGCCTGGGTAGTGGTGCTGCGCGTGACTGCTGTGCCGTGGCCAAATGCCCCATTGCGCGACATCTATCCGCATTGCCTCACCAATTCAGGCATGGCGCGGTTGCGGCACAATCCTTCTACACGTTCCCGCCGGGACTGAAAAGAGGCCCGCGCACCGCGTTCCAAATCGAAGCTGCGTTGAACCTGCGCCAAACCGGCATGGAATCTGGCCTTGGGCTTTAGCCCTGCACCTTCGGAAAACCGGGCAGGTCGGTCACCGCGCCCTGCTCGATGAGGCCCAGGGCCTGCTCCTCCGTGAGCGGCATGGCAAAAAGATAGCCCTGACCGAAGCGGCAGCCGATCTCCTCCAGGTAGGCCAGCTGGGCCACGGTCTCCACGCCCTCTGCCACCACCTTGAGCCCCAGGCCCGCGCCCAGGGTCACCAGGGTGTTGACGATGGCCTCGCCGCCGGGGGCCTCCGCCTCGGGCGAAAGCCCTGCCATAAAGGCCCGGTCAATCTTGATGGCGTCCACGGCGTAGCGCTGAATGTAGGAAAGCGACGAATAGCCCGTGCCGAAGTCGTCGATGCACAGCCCCAGGCCCAGGTCGCGGATCTTGCTGGCTATCTCGCGGGCGCTGTTCACGTTTTCCAGCAGCACGCTCTCGGTTATCTCCAGGGTGATGCCGGAGGGGTCCACTCCGCAGGTCGCCAGGGTCTGCTCCAGGTGGTTCACCAAAAGCGGGTTGCGGAAGTGCTTGCCGGAAATGTTCACATTGACGGAGAAGCCGTTGTTCCTGCCCAGCACCCCGCGCTCCAGGGCCGTTTCAAAACGCTTCACCGCCGCGCAGGCCCGCGCGAACACCCAGTAGTCCAGGGGGTAGATGAGGCCGGTATCCTCCGCCAGGGAGATGAACTCCGTGGGCGGAACAATGTGCCCCTTGGGGTGCCGCCAGCGCACCAGCACCTCGAACCCGGCCAGCCTGCGCTCGGGGAGGTTCACAATGGGCTGGTAGAGCAGGAACAGCTCGTCCTGGTCCAGGGCGCGCCGCAGCTCCACCTCCATCTCCATCAGCTGCAGGGCCTGCTCGTGCATCTTCTGGTTGAACACCTTGAAGCGGCTTTTGCCCATGGCCTTGGCGGTGTACATGGCGGTGTCCGCATCGCGCAGCAGCGACTCCGGCTTGTCGTACGCGTCGGTGTGCAGCACGATGCCGATGCTGCCGGAGGTGAACACCTCGTGCCCGTCCAGGCTCAGAGGCCGCGAAATCTCGTCCAGCACGCGGCGGGTGAACTTGATGGCGTCGCGCGGGGCGCTCAGGTCCTCCAGCAAAATGGCGAACTCATCGCCGCCGAAGCGGGCCACGGTATCCGTGCTGCGCGCGCAGGAGGCCAGCACGGAGCTGACGTGGCGCAGCAGGTGGTCGCCCACCTCGTGCCCCAGGCTGTCGTTGATGATCTTGAAGCGATCCAGGTCGATGTACAGCACGGCGAAGCGGAAGTCCTCCCGGCGGCGGGCGCGCTCCATGGCCATGCGCAAATGGTCCAGGAACAGCAGGCGGTTGGGCAGGGAGGTGAGGGGATCGTGGAAGGCCTGGTGCATCAGGCGGCGTTCGGCCTCCTTGCGCAGGGTTATGTCCTCCACAAAGCCCTCGTACAACACGGTCATGCCGTGGGAGTCCACCACCTTGCGCGCATTTTCAGAAATCCAGATGACATGGCCCTCCCGCGTGCGCACCTGGGACTCGAACCCCTGGACCTCGCCCATTTCCTCCAGGATGGCCAGCAGCTGCTCGCGGCGGTTGCCGTCCACGTAGGGGCTGGCGCTGGAAAGAGCGGTCATGAGGTCTTCCGGCGACCCGTAGCCCAGGATCTTGGCCATGGCCGGGTTGGCCGAGACATAGCGCGCTTCCGGCGTGAACTGGTAGATGCCCTCCACCGCGTTTTCAAAAATGGTGCGGAACTTAGTTTCGGCCCGGCGCAGGGCATCGCCCACCACCTTGCGCTCGGCCACCTCGATCTTCAGCTGCGTGTTGGCGCGGGAAAGCTCGCGGGTGCGCGCCTCCACCATGCCCTCCAGCAGCACGCGGGAGTGCTCGCGCTCCTGCTCCAGCTTGCGGGCCACGGTCACATCGCGCAGGATGCACACGCTGACCAGCCCGCCGGAAAGCCGCACCCGGGCCACGGTGATTTCCAGCGGAAAGGTGCCGCCATCGCGCCGCACGCCGGTGACGTTGTGCAGAATGGCCCCGGACAGCGGGTCGACGTTGGGCCGCGCGCCGGGCAAGGCCGCGGCGGCCACCTCCGGCCCAAAAACATCGCCGCACTCCCGGCCGATGAGGCTCTCCTCCGGCAAACCGTACATGAACAGCAGGGCGGGGTTGTGCCGCAGAATGCGCCCGTTCTGGTCCACGGCCAGCAGGCCATCGGCTATGTTGGACAAGATGGCGGAGAGCGAATCCAGGGCGTCCTTCAGTTCCTCGGTGGCGGCGGCCACGCTCTGCTCCAGGCTGGTCACGTGGCCGGAAATCTGCCCGGCCATGTCGCGCATGGAGTCGGCCAGGGCGCCTATCTCGTCGCGGCTGTGGACCTCAAGGGTGGTGGAAAAATCGTGCCCGGCCACCTGGCGCGCGTAGTTGGCCAGGGCGCGCAGGGGGTCGGTGATGCTGCGGATGAACAGCGTGGCCACCGCCAAGCTGCCCAGGAACAGCAGCAGGGCCAGGGAAAACTGGCGCAGCAGCACCTGATGGATGGCCAGCAGGATGGGCTTGGTGTCCATGCCGAGATGCACGAAGCCGCCCTTGCCGCCCAGCACGGGCTGGGCCACGTGGATGACCTCGCCCAGTTGCTCGCCCAGGTCCAACCGGCGGATGATGGACCGGGTGCCCGCGTAGCCCTTGATGCGCGTATCCGCCACAACATCCTGCACCGCCTGGGGCACAACGGGGGTGAAGGTGTGCGCCGCCACCTCGGCGTTGCTGTCCACCACCAGGATGTACGTCAGCCCGCCCATCTCCTGGTGCAGGTCGATGGCGGCCTGGATGGCCCCGGCGTTCTGGTTCAGCAGGGTCTCGGTGTTGCCGTCGGCTATGCTGCGGGCAATGGCCACCGCCCTGTCCTCATACTCGCGCGTCATGGCGCTCTTCAGCTCCAGGGCCGAGAGCACGCAGGTGGCCGCGGCGATGATGCCGAAGCACAGCACCATGAAGAACAGCATGCGGTTGAACAGGCGGCGTTGCATCATTGGCTGCCACCGCTTGCGGGCGAGGTTCCCTTGGCGGCGGGCAGGGGGTCCAACCCCTGGACGCCCACAAAGCGCCCCGCGCGGTACACCGCGAGGTAGGTGCGCCGCAGCCCCTGGTTGTCGCCCTGGGCAAAGCTCACGTCCTCGCCGATGCCGATGT
>JAVBYL010000096.1 GCA_030824035.1 Humidesulfovibrio sp. | reverse complement strand
TGGCGCGGGCCATGGGCGAGTTCGGCGCCACGCTGATGATCGCGGGCAACCTGCCGGGCCGCACGCAAACCCTCTCCCTTGCCGTGTACGACGCGGCCCAGGCCGGGCGCGACAACGAGGCGCTGTTCCTGGTGCTGCTCACCTCCCTGGTTTGCATCACCCTGCTGCTGGCCTCGGGCAAATTTCTCAAGTTGTCCCACACATCCTAACCCCAAGGAGCCCCCCCTCATGCGGACACTGCGCCTCGCCCTCTGCACCCTGGTCCTCACCCTGTCGCTTTTGGCCCATTCCGCGCCCGCCCAGGCGGAGGATATCATCGTCTCCGCCGCGGCCAGCCTGACCAACGCCCTGACCTCGGCCAAGACGAGCTTTGAGGCCGCGCACCCGGGGATGAGGGTGGTGACCAACTACGGCGCTTCCGGCGCGCTTTTGAAGCAGATGGAGAGCGGGGCGCCGGTGGACGTGTTTGCCAGCGCAGACCAGAAGACCATGGACCAGGCCGTGGCCAAGGCCCTGGTCAACCCCGCCACCCGCAAGAATTTCGTGCGCAACGGTCTGGTGCTCATCGTGCCCGCGGATTCCAAGCTGGCCCTGAAAAGCGAGCGCGACCTGGCCGCACCCGGCGTGGCGCGCATAGCCCTGGGCAACCCGGAAACCGTGCCCGCCGGGCGCTACACCCAGGAGAGCCTGACCGCCGCCGGCCTGTGGGAACCCCTGAAGCCAAAGTTCATCATGGGCAACAACGTGCGCCAGGTGTTGGACTACGTGCTGCGCGGGGAGGTGGACGCGGCCTTCGTGTTCTCCACCGACGCCATGCAGGCCGGGCCCAAGGTGCGCGTGGTGCGGGAGATGTCCGCCACGACCCCGGCCCTGTACCCCATCGCCGTCTGCACCGGCAGCAAGAGCCCGGCGGCCAAGGCCTTTGTGGATTATCTGCTCGGCGCAGAAGGCCAGCGCATCCTGGGCGGCTTCGGCTTCCAGAAGCCGTAACCGGGCGGAACCCTTGTCGCTTCGCCTCAACATACGCAAGACGCTCCGGTCCGGGGCGCGGGAGTTCGAGCTGGACGCCGCCTTTGAGGCGGAGGGCCGGTCCATCGTGCTCTTTGGGCCCTCGGGCTCTGGCAAAACCCTCACCCTGCGCGCCGTGGCCGGGCTCATGACCCCGGACGCCGGGCGCATCGAGCTGGACGGCCAGACGCTGTACAGCGCCACCGACGGGGTGGACCTGCCCGCCCGGCAGCGCGGCGTGGGCCTGATGTTCCAGGACTACGCGCTGTTCCCGCACCTCAGCGTGGCCCAGAACGTCGGCTTTGGCCTGGGGCGGGGCCTGCCGGGGCTGTTCGGGCGGCTGGACGGCGCGGCGCGCGCCCGCGTGGCCGAGCTGCTGGACATGGCCGGGCTGGCCCCGCTGGCTGAGGTGCGCCCCGGCAGGCTCTCCGGCGGGCAGCGCCAGCGTGTGGCGCTATTGCGCGCCCTGGCCCGCAGCCCGCGCGCCCTGCTGCTTGATGAACCCTTCTCCGCCCTGGACCCGCTGCTGCGCACGCGCATGCGCCGGGAGGTGCGGGCCATGTGCCAGGCCCTGGGCACGCCCACGCTGCTCATCACCCACGACCCAGACGACGTGGCCGAGTTCGGCGGCACCGTGGCCCTGTACGACGAGGGCCGGGTGCGCCGCGTGGAGGCCTTCGCCGATGGCCCGGAGGGCGGGGCCGGGGCCAGGGAGCTTGTTTTGGCCGAGCACTTCGCCGCATACACCTGACGCTTCCGGCGCCGGGCCGGATCGTGGTGGATTACGCATTTCTGTGAGCCTCGGTTCTGTCGATTTTGCAAATATGTATATTTCGCCACATGCGCAGCGTTGCTGTTTGAAACGTCTTTGTTTCGTGAATATGGCATGTTGTGATAAAAAATAGCCACTGGTGCGCAACGGCACTGTTATTGCTTTACCCAGGGCATGACCACCATGCTTGGTAATTTGAAGTTGCAGGTGCTTTCCTCCATCTGCCAGATCATCGACACAGCCCTCGACCTTGAGCTCGCTTTGTCCGAGGTGCTGCGCATCCTGTCCGAGTCCCTGAGTATGAAGCGGGCGACCATCACCCTGATGGACCCCGAGAACGAGCTGCTGGCCATAACCGCCTCCCATGGGCTGACCACGCAGGAGCGCGAGCGCGGCGTGTACGAGCTCGACGAGGGCATCACCGGGCTGATCTACCAGACCGGCAAGCCCTACCTTGTGCCGGACATCCGCCGCGAACCCTTGTTTTTGGATAAGACCGGCTCCCGCCACATGGAAAAGGGCCGCGTGTCGTTCATCGGCGTGCCCATCGTGTCGCACGGGCGCTGCCTGGGCGTGCTCAACGTCGACAGGCTCTTCGACGACGAGGTGAGCTGCGAGGAGGACCTGAGCTTCCTCACCGTGGTGGCCACGCTCATCGGCCAGTTTCTTTCGCTGAACGAGAAGATAAAGGCCCGCGAGGAGGCCTTGGTTCGGGAGAACCTTTCCCTGCGCTCCCAGATTACCCGCGAGCGGCGCGGGCCCTACATTGTGGGCAAGTGCCTGGCCATGCAGGAGGTGGAGCGGCAGATCCTCAAGGTGGCGCCAACCCGCGCCAGCGTACTGCTGCTGGGCGAGTCCGGCACGGGCAAAACCCTCATCGCGCGCATTATCCACGAATATTCCGAGCGCAAGAACCACGCCTTCATCAAGGTCAACTGCGCGTCCATCCCCGAAAATCTGCTGGAATCGGAGCTGTTCGGCTACGAGAAGGGCGCCTTCACCGGGGCCACGGGCACCAAGCCCGGCCGGTTCGAGGAGGCCCACCTGGGCACCATCTTCCTGGATGAAATTGGCGAGCTGCCCCTGGGCATACAGGCCAAGCTCTTGCGCGTGCTGCAGGACAAGGAATTCGAGCGCCTGGGCTCCAACCAGACGCGCAAGGTGGACGTGCGCATCGTGGCCGCCACCAACCGCGACCTGGCCGAATTGTCGGAGCACGGCGGCTTCCGCGCGGACCTGTACTACCGGCTGAGCGTGTTCCCCATCCAGGTGCCGCCACTCCGGCAGCGCAAGGGCGACATTCCGGCCCTGCTCAACCACTTCATCGACCAGGTGGCGCGCGAGTACAACCGCACCCTGGTGTTCACGCCGCGCGCCCTCTCCGACCTGACCTTGTACGACTGGCCGGGCAACGTGCGCGAGATGGAGAACCTCATCGAGCGCATGGTCATCATGAGCGATGGCGAGCGCGTGGACGCGGCCTTCCTCAAGCCCTACCTGAGCCACACGAACATCCAGCCGGAGCGCGCCTGCCTGGGCCGCACCCAGGGCGTCACCTCCCTAAAGGTGCTGGAGCGCACCGAGGTGCTGGCCGCCCTGCGCCGCAACGGCTGGGTGCAGTACAAGGCCGCCGAGGAACTGGGCATCACCCCCCGGCAGATCGGCTACCGCATCAAGAAGTATGGCCTTTCGCCCCAGGCGGACCACGAGACCTCCCGCGTGGCCAGCCGCTAAAGCGTCCTTCTCCGCCTCTCTCTTCTTCGGGCCTTGTGTTTCATTCGGCCCCGCCCTTCCCGTGCGGTCTTCCCGAGCGGCCTTCCCGAACGGTCTGGCGCAATCTTTTTCCCTCCGCAGCCATAATAATCGTCTTGCCTATCTTGCTGGGTCAGCGCCAAAAAGGTATCATTCTCACGATTACCGCCCTCAAGGGAGTTGCCTTGATGGCCGAAAGGACAGATGAACGCCGGATTTCCCCACCAGGCGTATCCAGACTACAGCTCGGGCGGCCTGGGCCAGGCAGCCGAAGGAGAGCGCATGCTCCGTGAAAAGTTGTTGAGCGTTCCCACCTCCACCAAACTCTATGCCTTGTTTTCCTCGCTGCTCGCGTTGTTCATAGGCGCGGTCTTTTTTGTCTTCCTGCCCTATTTTGAGCAGACGCAGATCAAGGCCCGGCGCGATAACTTGGCCGACATGATCGACGTGGCCTACACCCTGGTGACGGAATACCAGGTGCGCGTGGACAAGGGCGAGTTCACCTTGGAGGAGGCCCAGAAGCGGGCGGCCACGCGCCTGCGCAACATGCGCTACGGCAACAACGAATATTTCTGGATAAACGACACCCAGCGGCCCGCGCCGGTGATGATAATGCACCCCACGGTGCCCGCGCTGGAGGGCAAGCCCCTCAGTGATGCCAAGTTCAACAAGGCCACGGGCTACTGGCTGGGCCGCGGCGACGAGGCCCAGAGCTACCCAAAGGGCGACAAGAACCTCTTTGTGGCCTTTGTGGACGTGTGCGAGCAGTCCGGCTCCGGGTTTGTAGCCTATGTGTGGCCCAAGCCCATCAAGGGCGGCGGGGCCACCAAGGAGGTGTACCCCAAGATCTCCTTCGTGAAGCTGTACAAGCCCTGGGGCTGGGTCATCGGCACGGGGCTCTACGTGGACGACATCTACGCCAAGATCAGCAGCCTGCGCATGCTGCTGGGTGGCGTGCTGGCCGCTGTGGTCCTCGTGGTCAGCGTGCTCATCTTCATCATCGTGCGCATCATCACCCGGCCCATTGCGCGGCTTTCCGCCTCGGCGGAGGCCATAAGCGGCGGCAACCTGGACGCCCGCGAGACCGAGCGCTTCCACGGCGAGATGGGCGTGCTGCAGCGTTCCATGGAAAAGATGGTGGGAACCCTGCGCGACAAGATCCAGGAGGTGGAGCACAGCTGCAAGCTGGCCGAGGACGAGACCCAGGTGGCCCAGAACGCCATCCGCGAGGCCGAGGCGGCCAAGCTCCAGGCGGCCCAGGCCACCCGCGAGGGGTTGCTCCAGGCCGCGGCCAGCCTGCGCGGGGTCAGCCAGGCCATCAATGAGGTCAGCCGCGACATCTCCGGGCGCATCGAGTCCTCGCGCAGCGGCGCGGACCTGCAGCGCGACCGCCTGGGCGAGACCACGTCCTCCATGGACGCCATGAACGAAACCGTCATCACCGTGGCCCGCAGCGCGGATGTTGCCGCCAGCGCGGCGGACGAAGCCCGCGGGCGCGCCACCGCCGGGGCCGAGGTGGTGGGCAGGCTGGTCACGGCCATCCAGGCCGTGGACACCCAGGCCCAGGGGCTGAAGGTCAACATGGGCCTTTTGGGCAAGCAGGCCGACGGCATCGGGCAGGTCATGGGCGTCATCAACGATATTGCCGACCAGACCAACCTGCTGGCGCTGAACGCTGCCATTGAGGCCGCCCGCGCGGGCGATGCCGGGCGCGGCTTTGCGGTCGTCGCCGACGAAGTGCGCAAGCTGGCCGA
>JAVBYL010000245.1 GCA_030824035.1 Humidesulfovibrio sp. | reverse complement strand
GGAGCCTGGCCCATCCTGTCCGCGCTGGTGCGGTACAGCAGCGGCTCCAGGTGCTCCAGGTCCGGCCCGACCTTCCCGCCCAGGGTCCGGTAGAACCGGAGCGAGACCTCGATGATGCGTTTGATCTTGGTTTGGGCGCTGCCGCGCGCGCCGGAAAACTCCAGCCGCAGGGGCCGCAGCACGGAGGCGAAGGGCAGCCCGGCATGGACCACCCTGGCCTCCCGCTCCAGGGCGATGCTGCCGTCCTGGGCCACGGTGCGCGGGGGCAGCACGGCCCCATCGGCCAGCACGTGCACCTCTCGCCCGGCCAGGTGCGCCAGCCCGGTGAACGCCCTGGCGGGCTCGCCCTGGTAGCTCACCCCGCCATCCACAAAGAACGCCCCGGTGCTGTCCTGGGCGTCCTCGGCAAAGCAAGGCTCCATCAGCTCCACGCAGCGCCGCGTGTGCGGGTTGCCAGCAGCGTCCAGCACCTGCCTGCGCACCACCAGCCACAGCTCGTCCTGTCCGGCGGCATCGTTCGACACCGCGCACACGCACTCCACGGCTCCGTCGGTGACGATGCGCGAGAAGGCGCACACATCCTGCTCGGGCATGTAGGTGAGCGCCACCAGCGCGCCATCCGCGCGCACGCAGTACAGTACGGGGTCCGGCTCCTGCACGTAGGCCAGCCGGGTCAGCCCCGGCCCGGCGATGTGCCCGGCCAAAAGCGTCAAATCGCGCGAGAGGTACGCGTCGGAGTCCAACCGGTAGGCCATCTCCCGCACCTTGCGGCCGGAGCGTTGGATGAACAGCGTGGCCCCCCCGGCGGAGCAGGCCGGAGCCTGGGCCGCGCCGCTGGTGCCCTCTCGGTTCGCCTTCACCCCGCCCGGAGTTATGGGCTGGTTGAGCGAGCTGCCGGACACGGTCCACTCGCCGCTGGTGGTGCCCACCCACAACCGCCCGCGCGACGACAGGAACGCGATGCGCCCGCCGTGCTGGGCGGAGAGGGTGATCTCCAGGCCGTCGTCGTCCAGGGGCTCATCGCCGGTGGCCGGGTCCGCCACGATGCGCTCGCCCACGGCGAACTCCTCCCAGAAGTCCGTGCGCAGCGCTCCGGCCATGTCGCGCAGGCTTTCCATCTCGCTCACCAGGGAGGGGGCATCGCGCAGGGCGATGGTGGCGCTGCCGCCGGAGGCCGTGGCCTCACGCGCGCCCTTGTAGCGGTAGTAGCAGGGGGTGCCGTCCGCGGTTTCCCCGGCCAGGGCGGTGCCCTTGCGGAAACTGTCGCCGCTGAGCAGCAGGAAGGTGTCCCCGGCGCGGCCGTCCGCCACGCCATCGCCGTTCTTGTCGGTAAGCTCGATGTCGCTCCAACCGCTCAGCGGCACCTCGCGGGTGGCCAGGCGGAAATCCGTGTGCTCCCCGGTGCGGGAAAACCACAAGGTGTAGGGCTGCTGCTGCGTGGCGGCCAGAATCAGCCTGTCTTCGTGGAACACGGCCTGGGCGGGCCAGTTGCCCTCCCCCCACGCCATGGGCTGGCCGGTGAAGGCCATGACCGCCATGGTCCAGCCGCCCCCTTCGGCCTGCGCCAGCCTGCGCGGGGCGAACAACGGGTGGGTAAGCACCAGGGAGAGCCTGTCCTGCACGGCACGCAGGCCGTCCAGGTGCTCCTCCCGGTACGGGCTGGCAAGCTCCAGCGCCTGGCCGGAGCCATCCAGCACGCGCCCGCCGCCTGAGTAGAAGCGCAGCACGCCCTGCCCGGCGGCGTTCTCCGCAAACTCCAGCACCCAGGCCAAGCCCTGGCCGTCCTCAAAGGGCACAAGCAGGGAGCGGCCCTCGTGGCGCGCGCAGTCCGCCACGTGGCGCATGCCGCCGCGCCGGGTGATGCCGCCGTGGGGGTGCACCAGGAAGTTTTCCAGGGTCAGGCAGCCGTTAAAGTACTTGGACATGTCCACGCGGCCGGAAAGCCGGGGGGAAACCTCGCCGGAGGTGAAGTTGGTCAGGGTGATGGGGATGAGCGACATGGCGGCGGCCTACATGCCCAAGAAGGTGGGGTAGGTCTTCCCGCCGCCGAAGCCGCCGCTTAAGATCTGCCCGCCCAGGCGCAGGATGGAATCCTCCCCGCCGCCGCGGCTCTTGGCCATGCGCCCGGAAAGGCGGATGGACCGGGCCTGGTCCGCTGCGCTGGCGAGGATGTCCTCCCCGGCGAGCGCGCCCGCGCCCAGCACCTCGTCCACGGCCTCGTCCGTCTCGCCCTGGATGCTCTCCAGCGACAGCAGCGAGGTGCCAGAAAGGGACAGGCCGGAGGCGGCCGCACCAACGCGAGCCGTGGCCCGGCGCTTTTCGCCGCTTTCGCGCAGGGCGTCGGCCCTGTCCAGGGAGCTTTGGCGCTGGGCCTCCGCCTGCCTGCGGGCCTGGTTTTCCACCGCCTGGGCGCGGGCCTCCGCCGCCTCGCTTACGCCGCCGCCCGAGCCGCCGCCCGAGCCAGCCAGCGGCAACGCCGCCTTGAGGATGGATTGGGCGCTCACGCCCATGGGCATCACTGTCGCTACGCCTTCCATTGCCAAAACCTCCCGTAAAGATGGTGTGTCGCCTGATCCGGTCCATAGCCTTGGCAGGTGCCCTCGCGGCGCAGCCCCACAAAGGCGGCGAAGGCCTGGGCCTGCTCGTCATCGGCCCGCACATGGGCCTGCAGCCGGGCGAACCCATGGCCCTCGCGCAGGGCGCTCATGGCCCTGCGGGCGTGACGCGCCACCACAACCGCATGCTCGCGGACGTCTGCGGCAAACCAACACCACAGCTCGCCCGCGCCGGGCCAAAAGCGCACCACGCCTCCGCAGGCCAGCGGCCGCCCCCCGGCAAAGAGCGTCCAGGCGGGGCCGGCCGCCTCGTACCGCGCCGCGAGCTCGGGCACTCCGCCCAGGCCCTCCAGCACCGCCCTCGCCTTGGGCCGCAGCTCCAGGGCCTGCGCGTGGGCAGCGCGGAAAGCCGTCAATCGCCACTGGTCGTACATGGGAATCCTCCTGCTTGGCCGGGGTGCAGCCCCCGGACGGCGCAAGTATAGACCCGTCTTTTGCCACCAGACAAAACGGCGCACGGTTTAGCCCAAAAATGGACTGTTTTTCCCTGTTGACAAATGTCTGGACCGCAACATGGCATCTTTGCTGTGGCGACTTGGCGGACGGTCGCGAGTATTGCTCGGCGGGATTGTCAATCCGCAAGCGCGGCAGGGAGATGGTTGTGCCGGTGCGGACAGCCGGAGCGATACGGACAAGCGCAATTGGCGGGAGCAAATGGCGGGGGCAGACATTGGGCGCAAACGACTCAGCCCCCGGAGGAGCGATGTCCTGCCGGGGGCTGAGGGCGAACCCCGCGAAGGGCTCGGGCGAAAAGGGGGGCTATTCCACGGTCACGGAGCCGTGGCCCAGGAGCTTCTCACGAGTCTTGCGGGCGTCGTCGGCGTTGGCGTAGGGGCCAACCACCACGCGGTAAAACTTGCCCTTGCCGTCCAGGTTGGTGGCCACCACCTTCACTGGGAGGCCCTTCTTGACCAGGTGGCGGGCGCGCTTCTCGGCCTTCTGGCGAGACTGGAACGAGCTCTCCTGAATGGCGTAGTTGCCCTGGGCGGTCTTGCGCTGCACCAGGTTGGCCTTGGCCGAAGTTTCCGGCTCGGCATCGGCCAGGGCCAGCTGGCTGACCTTGGCATCGGCCAGGCGCTGGGCTGCGCGGAGTTCGGGGCTCTGCGGGGCGCTCTTCGGTTCAGGCAGGGTCGGCGGCAGGCTGATGGGCTGAACAGAGGCGACAGAGGCGACCTTGACGGCCTGCGGGGCCGGGGCGTCGTGCTGCACAGGAGCGCGGGCGGCCAGGGTGGCGGGGAGCGTGCCCCGGGTCTTCTTTTCTTCCAGCACGGCCAGGGTGTTTGCGCCGGGGTCCTTGGCCTTGGAGAAGGCCATGTTCAGCAGCTGCGAGCTCACAGCGGCCCGCGCACCGGGGCTGCGCGCGCCAAGCACCACCGCGATGACGCGCTGGTCGCCGCGCTTGGCCGTGACCACGTTGTTGTAGCCGGAGGCGCGGATGAACCCGGTTTTCAGGCCGTCCACCCCATCGTAGGAGTTGAGCAGCCGGTTGGCGTTGTGGTGATTGTGGTTGTTGTGCACGTAGCTGGTCATGGAATGGAAGGTGAGCGACTGCGGGAACCGGCGCAGGTAGCTGGCCGAGAGTTTGAGCATGTCGCGCGCGGTGGTCACCTGGCCATCGGCGGGCATGCCGTTGGGATTTTTAAACGTCGTGCCCGTCATGCCCAGCTCGTGGGCCTTCTTGTTCATGGCGTCCACAAAGGGCTGGGTGGTATCGCCGCCGGAAAGGTGCTGGGCCAGGGCCACGCACGCATCGTTGCCGCTGGCCACGGCGATGCCCTTCATCAACTCGCGCACGATGACGCGCTCGCCGGGCTTGAGGCTCATGCGCGAGCCGCCCGCCTGCACGGCCTCGCGGGAGACCAGCACCGTGTCGGTGTAGGTCAGGCGGTTTTCCTGCATGGCCTCGTAGGCCAAGTATAAGGTGATGACCTTGGTGAGGGAGGCGGGAGGGATGGCTTCGTCGGCGTTCTGCTCGTACAGTATGCGGCCCGTGCCAAGATCCATGGCGATGGCGGCTTTGGCCCTCAGTTGTTCGGCGTGCACCGGGCTGGCGGCCAGCATGACCAGAAGGAAGGTCAGAAAGACGATCCTGCTGTTGTCGCGGAATGGGTGGCGGTGGCTTTTCATAGTGTGATTGTCTCCCTACCTTAGGAACAGTCGCCTTGGCAAGGCTGTGGCCAGGTGTGGCCCAACCCTGGGAACAACGTGCGCGAAGGCCCGCGCACAGCGCCATGACTGGCTGCGAGAATTTCTTATAGTGATCCTTTAAGAAATGTCTAGACGTTTTTTCCGGTCCAGGTCAACCCCTTTGGCAAAAAAAACATGCCACCAGGAAAGGTCTTGACAACGAACACCGCCAGAAACCACAAAGGACACGCGGGACAGCGCCGCCCGCCCCCTTGAACCACCAAGGACACACCCCTCATGATGTTTTTATCCTGCTCCGCCCTGCCCAACCCGCCCCGGGTGCTCATCGTGGAAGACGAACGCATCATCGCCATGGCCACCACCGTGAACCTGAAGCGCATGGGCTGCAAGGTCATCGGCACCGCGCCGAGCGGCCAGGAAGCCATCGACACCGTGGCCGAGCACCGGCCCGACGTGGTGCTCATGGACATCATGCTCGAGGGCGGCATGGACGGCATCGAAGCGGCCCACCGCATCCGCGAGGCCAACCCCGACCTGCCCATCATCTACTGCACCGCCTACACCGACACCGGCAC
>JAVBYL010000267.1 GCA_030824035.1 Humidesulfovibrio sp. | reverse complement strand
AGAGCCTGCGCCGGGCCATGCTGCACGTAAAGAATCGCTACCCGCATCCCGGCTACTGGGGCGCCTTCACCCTCACGGGCGATTACAAGTAACCGCACGCTCACGAACAAGGGGACACATCGATGCGAGGCGCACTGAAGACCATCACCCTGGCGGCCATTTTCCTGGGCGTGCTGGCTGGCGTGGCCCTGGGCCAGCAAACGCTTTGGGTGGTGATGGACAATGCCCCCATGCGCGCCGAAAGGTCCGGGCTTTCCGCCGTGCTCACGGAGCTGCCTTATGGCGCGCAGGTCAGCCTGGTGCGCTCCTCCGGGGCCTGGGTGCTGGTGCGGGAGGCAACGGGCCTGGATGCCTGGATGTACCAGGGGCACCTTTCCTCCACACCCGCCCTTGGGCATGCCGCCACGCCCCCGCGCCTGGCGGAACTCTATGCCCCGCCCGCAAAGAGCTTCATTTTGGCCGAGGCCGTGGATACGGCGCGCAGCACACGCTCCGCCGGATTTGCCGCAGCCGGAACCTGGAGCGCGCAGCCCGGGGCCGAGGAGCAACGAGCCGCCCTGCAACTCGTCCTCGAAATGCCACTGAGTCCGGAGCAGCTGGATGACTTCCTGCGCGAGGGCGGCATCGGCGAATACGCCCGTGTGGCGTCGCACGGCCAAGGCGGCCCTGTGGGCTTTGCACAGCCGAAGGCCGTGGTGGGCTCTGGCGGCGAGGAAGAGCGCCAGTTCGGCTTGAACATGGCGGTGCTCGCCATGCGGGAGGTGGGGCAACCGGCCTTTGGCAACCAACTGCAGCGTTACGTCAACCTGGTGGGACTTTCCGTGGCGCGGTACGCTCCGGGCAACCCTCTGCCCTTCCGCTACCTGGTGCTGGAGTCCGCAACGCCGCGCGCCTTCGCCCTGCCGGGCGGGCTGATCATGCTCAGCACCGGGCTGCTGAACATTCTGGACAACGAAGCGCAGCTGGCGCTGATTTTGGCGCGGGAAACGGCCCAGGCCTCCCTGGGCTACCCCTGGGCGCAGACGCTGACGACACGGTTCTTCCGCTCCGGCGGCAGGGTGACGGCGGAGGGGGTGCGCTCGCCCCTGTTCCGGGCCGCGTTGGACGAGATGCTCAGCTCCGCCCTAAACCAGGGGAACAATGCGCGCATGGAGGAGCAGATCGACGCGGCGGCGCTCCACATGGCCTACCGGGCGGGCTACGACCCGCAGCAGCTCACGGCCGTGCTGCAACGGCTGGACGCTGCGGCCAGCACCATGCAGCCCTCGCTCATAAAGCGTCAGGTGGCCATCAGGACCAACCTGACGCGCCTGCCCCTGCAGGACGGCCTGGCCCTGGCCACGGAGCGCTACCGCGCCAGCCGCTAGGGGCGGCCGAAACACGTTGGGACGTTGGACAGCCTAGGAGACGCGCACGGCCTCGGTGACAGATTCAACGTGGCGGATCTTTCCCAGCACATCGTACAGCTGCTTTAGGTTGGTCACCTCCACCGTGAACTCCATCACCGCGTTGCCGTCCACATTGGACTGGAACGTGCCGGAGTCGATGTTCACGTTGTCGCTGGTCAGCAGCGCGGTCACCTGGGCAAGCGCCCCCTTGAAGTTGCGGCACACGATGCGGATTTTGGCCGGGTAGGGCTTGTCTTCCACACCGTCCCAGCTGACGGACACGAGGCGTTCCGGCTCGAAGCCCTTGATGTTCGTGCAGTCCGAGGCATGGATGGTGACGCCCCGGCCACGGGTGATGTACCCGACGATGGGCTCGCCCGGCAGCGGATTGCAGCAGCTGGCAAAGCGCACCAGCACGTCATCCACGCCGGAAATCTTGATGCCTTCGCCCTTCTTGCTCTTGGCGGGCTCCTCCGCTGGCGCGGGCGCGGCCTCGGCGGACTTCTTCGGCTCGTCCATGAGCTTTTCGCCCACGTGCAGCATGCCGTAGAGCTTTTGCAGCACCTTGCGCGGGGTCAGGCGCGCATAGCCCACCTGGGACAGCAGCTCATCCACGCTGGGGAAGTTGAATTCCTCCGCCAGCTTGTGGAAGTGACCGTCCTTCATGGCCTTGGCAAAGTTCACCCCCAGCTTGCGGCCTTCCTTTTCCAGCAGCTCCTTGGCAAGCGAAATGCTGCGGTCACGCTCCTCAGTGCGGATGTACTGCTTGATGCGCGTGCGGGCCCGTGCGGTCTTGACGAACTTGAGCCAGTCGCGGCTGGGCTTGCGGTTGTTGTCGGAGATGATTTCGACGCGGTCGCCATTCTTGAGGGGCGTGCCCAGGGGCACCAGCCTGCCGTTGACCTTGGCTCCGGCGCAATGGTCCCCCACCTTGGAGTGCACGGCGTAGGCGAAGTCCACGGGCGTGGCGCCCTCGGGCAGCTCCTTGATGTCGCCACGGGGGGTGAAGACATACACCTCGTCCTGGAACAGGTCGATGCGCAGGGAGGCCATGAACTCGCGGGGGTCGTTCAGGTCGCGCTGCCAGTCCAGGATCTGCCGCAGCCAGGTGAAGCGCTCGGCGTCGCGGTTGCTGCCTTTCTTGCCTTTTTCCTTGTACTGCCAGTGTGCGGCCACGCCGTATTCGGCAACGCGGTTCATCTCCTCGGTGCGGATCTGTATCTCGATGCGCTCGCCATCCGGCCCGATGACCGTGGTGTGCACGCTCTGGTACATGTTGGCCTTGGGAATGGAGATGTAGTCCTTGAAGCGGCCGGTGACGGGCTTCCAGATGGAGTGGATGAGGCCGAGGGCGGCGTAGCAGTCCTTGAGCGAGGGCACGATGACACGGAAGGCGATGAGGTCGAAGATCTGGTCCAGGCCAAGCTCCTGCTGCTGCATCTTGGTGTAGATGCTGTAGCGGTGCTTGGTGCGCCCGGCCACGCGGCCCTTGATGCTGTTCTCGGCCAGCATGTCGTTGATGAGGCCGATGACCTTGTCGATGTACTCCTGGCCGGAGGTGTGGTGGCTGGCTATGCCCTGGTCGATCTGGGCGTACACATCGGGCTTGAGGTACTTGAGGCAGAGGTCCTCCAGCTCGACCTTGGTGCGGTGCAGGCCCAGCCTGTTGGCCAGGGGCGCGTAAATCTCCAGTGTTTCCTGTGAGATGAGCCGCTGCTTCACCGAAGGCTGGAAGTCCAGGGTGCGCATGTTGTGCAGTCGGTCCGCCAGCTTGACCATGAGCACGCGGATGTCCTCGGCCATGGCCAGGATCATCTTGCGGATGTTCTCAGCCTGGGCGATGGCCTTGGACTCGAAATTCATCTTGCTGATCTTGGTGACGCCGTCGACGATGTCCGCCACTTCTTCGCCAAAGAGCTCCTCAATCTCGTCGATGGTGGCCTTGGTGTCCTCCACGGTGTCGTGCAGCAGGCCGGCCACCACCGTGGCCTCGTCGAGCTTCATGTCGGCCAAGACATTGGCCACGCTCATGGGGTGCGAGAGGTAGGGCTCGCCGGACAGGCGGGTTTGCCCCAGGTGGGCCTGCGCGGTGAACACGTAGGCCTTCTGGATCAGGTCCAGGTCGGGCTTGTCGATGTAGCTGGCGACCTTGTCGGTAATCTCATTGATGCGGATCATTGCTGCATAAGCTCCGGGCGCTGGAAGCTCTTGGGAATCCACCACCGGATGAAGTTGTGCGAAATGCCGGCGGGCGCAGGCTCGATGCCTTGCACCCGGGCGTGGACGATGGGCAGGGCCATGGGCACATACAGGAAGCAATAGGGCTGGTCCTGGTGCAGAATCTCCTGGATGCGGTCGTAGATGCCCTTGCGCAAGCTCTGGTCCAGGCTTCGGCGGCCCCGTTCCAGCAGCTCGTCCAGCTCGGCGTTTTTGTAACCCACAAAATTCAGCCCGCCCGGTACGGCCTTGGACGAGTGCCACACGTCGTACAGGTCCGGGTCCTGCAGAATGTTCCAGCCCATCAGCAGCGCGTCGAACCGGCCCTTGTCCACGAACTCCTTGATGAACGAGGCCCACTCCACGGTGCGGATCTCCACCCGGATGCCCAGGTCCTTCAGGCGGCTTTGGATGATGATGGCCGCCTTGATGCGCTGGGAGTTGCCCTGGTTCGTCAGGATGGTGAAGGCGAAGGTGCGGCCCTTGGCGTCCTTCAGCGGGCCGGTGCCGTCCTTGCGCTGCCACCCGGCCTGGGCCAGCAGGCGCTGGGCCTTGTCCTGGTCGAACTCGTTGGCCGGGATGCGCGCATTGTACGCCCAGGTTCCGGGCTTGTACGGCCCGTTGGCCGCCTGCCCCAGCCCGGAGAGCACCCCGCGCACTATCTCGTCCTTGTCGATGGCGTGGTTGATGGCCTGGCGCACGCGCACATCGGAAAAAAGCGGGCTTTTGAGGTTGTAGCCCAGGTACGAATAAGCCGAGGCGACATACTGGAACTTACGGAAGTTGTCCGTCCAGCCCGGACCCTTGGTTTGGTACAGGTACTGCTGGGGCGAAAGGGAGATGGTGTCCAGATTCCCGGCCCCAAGCTCCATGAACTGCGTGGACTGGTCCGGTATGATGCGCATGACCACTTCGTCGATGTACGGGCGGCCTTCAAAATAGTCCGCATTGGCCTGGAGCACAAGGCGGTCACCGGGTATCCATTCCTTGAGCACATACGGCCCGGCGCCCACGGGCTGGCGGCTGTATTTGGTCTTCAGCAGGTCCTCGCGCTCCAGGATGTGCTTGGGCAAAATGGCATGGGCCCAGGTGACCAGCGAGCGGGCGAAGGGCTTGTCGTAGCGCGCCTCGAAGCTGTAGTCGCCGGTGCGGCGGAACTCCTTCACGGCCAGGTAGTCTTCGGCGTAGGCCGTGGGCGTGTTGGGGTCCACCATGAGCTTGAAGGTGAATTCGACATCGTGCGCGGTGAGGGGCTTGCCGTCGGTCCAGCGGATGTCGCGCCGGAGGGTGAAGCGCAGCAGCCTGCCCTCCTCCAGCACCTCGAACCGCTCGGCCGCCTGGGGCACAAGCTTGATGTCCTTATCGTACTTGAGCGGGGCCACGTACAGGTTGTCCGCCACCTCGTGGGAGGCGGAATCGGAGGCCAGGGGCGGAATGAGGTTGCTCGGCTCGCCTATGGTGGCCTCTATGAGCCTGCCGCCGTACTCCGGGGAGTTTGGCACGGCACGCTTGGCTGCGGCCTGCGGCTGCGATTTCGTCTGGCGCTGGCCATCATTGCCGCACCCGACGAGCAGCGGCAGCCCGGCAATCAGAAGGAGTGCGGCAAGCACGAACAGCCTGGCGCACAACGCCTGGAAAGCCAGTGTGGGGCTGGTCCGCCGCCGCATTATTTATCCTCTTGCCTTTCGCGCCATTTTTGCGCATACAATTTTCAGCGTGAGCATCAACGCCAGCACCGCTGAGCGCACTATGAACCAGAGC
>JAVBYL010000153.1 GCA_030824035.1 Humidesulfovibrio sp. | reverse complement strand
CCCGGTGCCGGGGCGGCGTTGCCAGTGGGCGCGATTTGCGCTACACACAGCGCCGTCCCGGACCATGCTTCCGGACCACCTTCCGGACACCCGTCCCGGCCGCAACCGACGCTGCGAGGAGACCCGCAATGCCCATTTTCGAATACGTGTGCAAACGGTGCAAGAACCAGTTCGAGGAGCTTGTCTTCGGCCAGGAGGAAGAGGCCGTGTGCCCCTCCTGCGGCTCCACCAAGACCGAGAAGCTCATGAGCTGCTGCCGGGCCAAGGTGGGCGGCGGCGCCAACGAACACGACGCCACGGCCTCCCCGGCTCCTTCCGCACCCTCCGGCGGCGGCTGCTCCGGCTGCTCCGGCGGCAACTGCTCCTCCTGCCACTAGGTCCGGTCAGCACATGAAACAAGTCACCATCGCCACCCGCGGCAGCATGCTGGCCCTTTGGCAGGCCAATCACATTTCCGCGCTTCTGCGCGCCCAGTACCCCGGCCTCGAGGTCGAGCTGCTCAAAATCAAAACCACCGGCGACAAGATCCTCGATGTGCCCCTGGCCAAGGTCGGCGGCAAGGGCTTGTTCGTCAAGGAGATCGAGGAAGCGCTGCTGGACGGCCGCGCCGACCTCGCCGTGCACAGCATGAAGGACGTGCCCACCGAGCTGCCCGAGGAGCTCATCGTCGGCGTCATCCCCGTGCGCGAGGCCGCCACCGACAGCCTGCTTTCCGTCAATTACGACGGCCTGGACGCCCTGCCCAAGGGAGCCAAGGTGGGCACCAGCAGCCTGCGCAGGCAGGCCCAGCTCATGACCCTGCGGCCCGACCTGAACATCGAAAGCCTGCGCGGCAATCTGGACACCCGCGTGCGCAAGCTCATCGAGGGCCAGTTCGACGCCATCGTGGTGGCCACGGCGGGCCTGAACCGCCTGGGCCTCAGCGCGCCCAAGATGGAAATACTCGGCCCGCCGCGCTTTCTGCCCGCCGTGGCCCAGGGAGCCCTCGGCATCGAGTACCGCAAGGACCGCCCGGAAATGGCCGAGCTGCTGGCCTTTTTGAACCACGCCGAAACCAGCGCCCAGGTGGCCGCCGAACGCGGCTTCCTCACCGGCCTGGACGGCGGCTGCCAGGTGCCCATCGCCGCCTGGAGCCAGCTTGACGGCGACACCATCACCCTCACGGGCTTTGTGGCCGGGGTGAACGGCGAAACCCCCATCAGGCTGGTCGCCACCGGCCCGGCCGGCAAGGCCTGGGACCTGGGCTCGGAGTTGGCCCGGCAGGTGCTCGCCGCTGGCGGCAAGGCCATCCTCGATGAGGTATATGCTCGCAGCTAGCCCCGGGCAAACGCCGGACCCGGCCGTCCTCAAGGACTTCCGGCGCATTCCCGGCGTGGGCAAAACCATCGCCGTTGACTTCTGGTTGATGGGGCTGCGCCGGGTGGAGGATCTGCGCGGCAAAAGCCCGGAGGAGCTGTACGCCCAGCTGGAGACCCTGGCCGGGCAGCATGTGGACCGCTGCATGCTCTACGTGCTGCGCTGCGCCGTGTACTTCGCCGAAACGCCCGCACCCGACCCCGAGCGCCTGAAATGGTGGAACTGGAAGGACTAGCGGGAGAGTTCCCTAGGGCCGCCCTCTCGTAAGCGTGTTCCACTTCTTGGCAGTGTCCTCAAATTATGAGCTTCACTTACTGACCTCCCACCAAGCAAAGAGCTCCCCCTGGCATGGCCGGGGGGAGCTCTTTGCTTTTGGACACCCAAACAAACGTCCGGGGCGGGAGGGGCACTTTCTGTAAAAAGTTCCCCCTCCCGCCCCCGCGTTCAGTCTCTCTCCAGGGCTCTACCCGGCGGCCATGCCGTCCACAATGCCGCGCAGCTGCTCGGCCAGGGCCTTCAGCTCGTCGACGTTGCGCGAGGCCTCGTCCATGCCTATGGACGTGCGCTGGGCGATGTCGTTGATGGATTCCACGGCCATGTTGATCTCCGCGCTGGTGGCGGACTGCTCCTCCACGGCGGCGGCGATGGTGCGCACCTGGTCGGTGGTGCGGGTCACCAGGTCGACGATCTCGTTCAGCGCCGCGCCGGAGCTGCCCGCCAGGGTGGAGGTCTGCTCGATGGTGCGCACGGTGCCTTCCACCTGCTCCACGTTGCTGCGCGTGCCGTGCTGGATGCTGGCGATGGCATCGCCCACTTCCTTGGTGGCGGTCATGGTCTTCTCGGCCAGTTTGCGCACCTCATCGGCCACCACCGCAAAGCCGCGCCCGGCGTCGCCCGCGCGCGCCGCTTCAATGGCGGCGTTCAGCGCCAGCAGGTTGGTCTGGTCGGCAATGTCTGAAATAACGTTCATGATCTGGCCGATGGCCTCGGCCTGCTTGCCCAGGCCGCCCATTTCCACCTTGAGGGCCAGGGCCTGGGTTTGCACCTGCTCCACGGAGTTGCGCACCTGCTGGACCACGCCCGCGCCGCTACGGGCCTTTTCGGCGGCGTCATCCGCGCCGTTGGCGGCTCCGGCGGCGCTTTCCGCGGCGGAGCGGATGGAGTCGCTCATCTCGGTCATGGCGGAGGAGGTGTGGGCCACGCGCTCGCGCTGCTGCGCCGCTCCGTCCTCCACCTCGCTGATGAGCGTGGCCAGGCGGGCGGTGTGGTCGGTGAGGGAGCGCATGATGTCCTCGGCGCTCTTGGCGGCCTGGGTCACGGCCTCGCTCTGCGCCACAATGCGCGCTTCCTTCTCGCGCAGTTCGGTAAGGTCGGTATACAGGCACAGCGCGCCCATGAGCTGGCCGGTGATGGCATTGTACAGGGGCGAGGCGGCGATGTTGATGCGGCGGGTGGCGCCCTTGCGGCCCGTCAGGTCCACCTCGCGCAGGATGGTCTTGTTTTCCCGCATGGCGACGGAGAGCACGGTTTCGCGCTTGGCGTCGCCGTAGAAGAAGTGGGCCACATGCTGGCCGATGTAGTTCTCGGGCTTGCCGTCGTGCTGGAGGATGTCGACCAGGGACTGGTTGGTCATGAGCAAGGTGGCTTTTTCATCCACCACCACATACGGGGTGGCTATGCCGCGCAGCACGCCCTGGGTGAAGCCCAGTGACTCCTGCACCTTGGCGCTCATGGCTTGCAGCGCCTCGCCCACCTCGCGCATTTCGCCGTAGAACTCGCCCTCAAGGCAGGTGTTGAAGTCGCCGCCGGCCTGGCACTGGGCAAAGCCGCGGATGGACTGCAAGGGCTTCAGAATCATGCGCGCGCCCACGAGCAGCGCCAGGGCCATGCCCACGAGCATAATGACGCCCACACCCACCACGACCCAGAACATGTGGTCGTCCTCAGCCTTATAGGCGGCGTAGGCGGCCTTGGACTTCTTGGCCTGCAGCTCGATCTGCTTCTGGATGATGTCCTTGGTCTCGCGCCACTTCTTGGTTTCCTTGGTGTTCAAAAGCGCGATGGCGTCCTGGCCCTTGCCGTCCGCCGCCAGGGTCATCACCTCTGTCTTGAGGGCGTGGCCCTCGTCCCACAGCGGGGTCAGCTTGCCCAGCTCCGTCTTCATCTCGCCCTTGGCCAGGGCGGCGGCCTCCTCGAGCGCCTTGCGGAACTTGCCGTGGGCGGCCTCGTAGTTCTCGCGGGCCTTCTTATCGCCGGGGTTGAGGACGACGTTGCGCGTGGCCTGCTCGGTTTGCAGCCCCTGGGCATACATCTCCTGCAGGCTGCCGAGAAGAGCTTCCTCAACGTTGAGCATGTACTCGAAGGTTGTGTTTACCCTATTGGAATTGTAGGTAAACAGCGCGAGTGTTGTAGCAAAGCCGGCCAGCGCGGACAGGGCCAGCACAGCCAAGAGCATTTTGATGGTGATACGCTTCACAGGTGCCTCCGGGGAGAGGTGTATTTCGCAAGTGCGACTACTCTTGGAGCATATCGGCACTACATACGATTACCTGAAGGTGTAACACCAGAGAAACGAATATGTCAAAGTCATCCATGTTTTTCGCAGTATCAATCGGTTTTTTCGCTAGAACACCTCGGCCTCGAACCAGAAGACCTGGGTTCCCGGATCCCGCCAGGCGCTCTCGGGCAGCCCGGCCTTGCGGCAGGTTTGGGCCAGGAACTGCTCGCGGGTCCAGCCCCACTCCACCGGCACCTGCGGCAGCAGCAGGCCGGAACGCCCGCCCCGGCTCATGATGAGCCCATGGCGACCCACGACCACCTCGGCGGGGTCCGGGCAGGGCTCCACCGGGCCCAGAATGGAGATATCCACACTCAGGGCGTCGAACTCCCGCTGCGTCACCGGGGGAAAGCGCGGGTCCTCAAAGGCGGCGGACTGGGCCATGTTCCACACGGTTTGGTACAGCGGGCCGCTGCCCAGCACGTTGCCGATGCAGCCGCGCAGGTTGCCCTCAAGCGTCAGGGTGACAAAAGCCCCAAGCTCGCGGCGCAGCAGCTCCGTGGGCGGCTCGGGCGGTGTGGCGGCCAGGGTGCCGGGTGTGGCTGCCAGACGGCGGGCGATGGACAGGCGCACCAGCTCTTTCAGGTAGCGTTTTTCCTCGTCGGTCAGACTCAGGCGGAATCGCTCCACGGACACCTCCGGCGCTGTGGTTATCTGGGCAGGAAGCCCGGCTCCAGGCCCGGGCTGACGAGATACGGGCGTTCCGCACCGCCCCAGCTGGCCAGGGGCGCGGCTGCGGGGGCAGCGGGCGCGGTAAGGCGCACGTGGCGGCCCTCGATGGCGAGGCGGCCCTGGGCCAGCCAGCCGATGGCCTGGGGGTAGATGCAGTGTTCCAGGGCCAGGATGCGCGCGGCCAAGGCATCGCCGCCCTCCCCGGGAAGCGCGGGCACGGCCGCCTGGATGATCACCGGGCCGTGGTCCATGATTTCATCCACGAAATGCACGGTGCACCCGGCCAGGCGTACGCCATAGTCGGCCGCGTCGCGCGCGCCGTGGGTGCCGGGAAAGCTGGGCAGCAGCGCGGGGTGGATGTTGACCACCCGCTGGGGGAAGGCGCGCAGGAACTCCGGGGTGAGCATGCGCATGAACCCGGCCAGCACCACCGCCCCTACCTTGGCGTCCACGCCATGGGCGTTGATGACGCGGACCATCTCCGCATCAAAGGCCGCGCGCGTGGGGAAGTCCGCATGGGGCAGGGCCACGGCCGGAATACCGCGCTCCCGCGCCCGCGTCAGGCCATAGGCGTCCGGCTTGTTGGAAAGCACCACGCGAACCTCGGCTGGCAAGGCGCCGGAGTCGATTTTATCAAGGATGGACTGGAGGTTGGAACCGCCTCCAGAGACGAGCACGGCCAAGGGAAAGGACATGTGGCACCCCGGAAAAGGAATTTCGCGGGCAGGACTCATCGCGCCCGCATCCTGCGTTTAGCCTGTTTCAGGGTGGAAGGGAACCATAGC
>JAVBYL010000026.1 GCA_030824035.1 Humidesulfovibrio sp. | reverse complement strand
GGGCAAAGGGCGCGGGCTACGTGCGCACCCCCATGGACGCGCACTACGAGGACACCGACCTCGAACTCGCGCCCGGCCAGCGCTTCTACATGGCCACCGACGGCCTCACGGACCAGGTGGGCGGGCCGGAGCGCCTGCCCTTTGGGCGCAGGCGGTTCATGGAATATCTGGAGCAGACTCATGACCGCCCGCTCGCCGGACAGGGCCGGGAACTCATGGAACTCATCGACACATACCGGGGTGCCGAGACTCAGCGCGACGATCTCACCGTGCTGGGCTTTGCGCTCAAAACGCGGAGCAGGCAATGACGCCAGACATGTTCAGCTACTACGAGGACATGCGCAGCAAGGGCGTGATCCTCTACTTCAGTGGGCCCATGTCCCAGACCGTTGTGGAGGGCATGGCAGAGATCATGCGCGAGAAGATGCGCGCAGAGGACGCCGCCATGGGCGTGGCCCAGCGGGTCTTCGCCATCCTGGTGGAGCAGATGCAGAACATCGTGCGCTACTCCGCCGACCGCCTGAGCGACGCCAGAGAAGGCGCACTGGGCCACGGCCAGGTGGTCGTCGGGCGCGAGTCCGACGGACGTTTCTTCGTGGCCTGCGGCAACAGAATCCGCTCGGCTGATGGCGAGCGGCTGGTGCGCCGCATCGAGCACATCCGCAGCCTGAGCGACCAGGATCTGAAAGCCCACTACCGCCAGACCCGCCGCGCCGCGCCCGCCGAGGGCTCCCTGGGCGCAGGCCTGGGGCTCATTGAAATGGCCAAGCAGGCGGCCCGGCCCCTGGACTTCCGCATCACCCCCCTGGACACGGCCACGGCCTTCTTCACCATGAAGGTTGTGGCCTAGGAGGTCCGCGCTCATATGACACGTCTCATCGTCGAGGGCACAAAGTCCTCACCGCGCATCGACTTCGACCCCGAATCCGGCCTGCTGGAGATCTGCGGCGAATCCTACCCGGAGAACTGCCAGCGCTTCTACGGTCCGGTGCTCCAGTGGCTTCAGGAATATCTGGAGGGAGTCGCCTCGCAGCCCATGGTCCTGAATATGGAGATCCTCTACTTCAACAGCTCCACCTCCAAGACCTTCATGGACCTTTTCGACACGCTGGACGCCGAGGCCGCCGCAGGGCGCAACGTGGAGGTGAACTGGCGCTACCAGGCTGAAAACGAAATGGCCCAGGAATGCGGCGAAGAGTTCATGCAGGACGTGCGCGCTCTGCGCTTCAATCTCGTTCCGCTTTCAGGCCGGGAGGACAGATGAAATCGAATTCCGCTCGCAGCCGGGAGAACAACATTCAACTTCAGGTGTTGCACTTCATGCGCAACCTTGTATTGTAACACAATGACCAAACTCCTGTTGCAAATTCAGCACGCGCTGCCCGGTCGCACGCGCCTGGGGGGGCCTGCGCTCAAGCGCAACGCCAGCCTGGGCACGTTGCTCTCGGAGCGCCTGGACGCCCTGCAAGGGGTGCATGGACATCGCTTGAATCTGGCTTGCGGCAGCGTGGTGCTGCTCCACGCGGAGACTCTCGCGCCGCAGACGCTGCTGGCCGAAGCCCTGGCCTGCCTGGGCCGGCTGGACACCCCGCTGCTAGGCCAGCCCTCCTGCCTGTCGCCCCTGTGCGGGCCCATTGCCAAGCACGGGGCCAAGCCCGGGGGCAAGGCCTGCGCCTTGCCTGCTTCGGGCACCAGTGCAGCCTGCGCCTGCGCAGCCACCCGTACCGGTTGCGACCCCGTGCGTCCGGCGCTGCGGCGCTTTGCCGCCACCAGTTCGGTCATGGGGGTGGTGCTCTACCGCTCGGCGGTGCTGGGGGCAACCACGGCTTCGGGCGTGTTCAGCCCGCTGGGACTGGCCGCCCTGGCCGCGAGCCTGCCCCTGCTGCGGCAGGCCGCCCGGCAGATACGCCGCCGCAATGTCACTCTGGAGACCTTCCTGGGCGCGGGCGTGGTGGCCGCCGTGGCGGCGGGCGAGGCCCTCACCGCCATGGAGATCCTCTGGATCCAATCCGGCGCGGACCTGCTTTCGGCCTGGGTGACGGAACGCTCGCGCCGGTCCATCGCCGGTATCCTGCGCCTTTCCGCCCACCACACCTTCATTCTGGTGGATGGGGTCGAGGTGGAGGCCGAGGTGGACTCCCTCAAGCCCGGCGACGTGGTTATCCTGCACACCGGCGAGAAGGTCTGCGTGGACGGGATCATCCTTCAGGGCGAGGCCACCCTCGACGAAGCGCCCATCACCGGGCGGCCTGACCGCGTGCTCAAGGGCGAAGGTGAGCGAGTGCTGGCCGGAACCTTTGTCAGCGAGGGCGTCGTCAACGTCCGCGCCGACGCCGTGGGCGACCGCACCTATCTCGCCCGCGTGCTCAAGCAGGTGGAAGACGCCATCGAGAACCGCGCGCCCATCGAAGGCGAGGCCGACCGCCTGGCCCGGCGCCTGGTGCGCATAGGCTTCCTCGCCACGGGCGGCACCCTGCTCTTGACCGGCAGCCTGTGGCGCGCCTTCACTGTGATGCTTGTCATGGCCTGCCCCTGCGCCACGGTCCTTGCCGCCAGCACCGCCGTCAGCGCGGCCTTGAGCGCCGCAGCGAACAAGGGCATCCTCATCAAGGGAGGCCGGTATCTTGAGGCCGTGGGCGGTCTCGACACCGTGTGCTTCGACAAGACTGGCACCTTGACCACCATGCAGCCCGAGCTCTGCCGCATCGTCCCCCTGGCGGGAGATGCCGAAGACGAGCTCCTGCGCCTGGCCGTGTCCGTGGAGGCCCACAACCACCACCCCCTGGCCCAGGCCGTGAAGGCCGCAGCACAGGAGCGGGGCCTTTCCGCAACACCACACCACGTCTGCCAGTACTTCCTGGGCATGGGCATGCGCGCCGAGGTAGACGACTCCGTGCTGCTTCTCGGCAACCGACGTTTCATGGACTACCACGCCGTGCGCCTGGGCCACAGCGCGGCCAAGGCGCAGCATCTGCGCTCGCGCGGGCTCACGGTGCTCACCATGGCCCGCAACGGCGAGGCCGTGGCGCTCTTCGCCTTTGACAACACCGTCCGGGCCGAATGTGCGGCCGTGCTGCGCGACCTGCGGGCGGGCGGGGCCTCGCGTTTCGAACTGGTCACCGGCGACGAGTTCGGTGCGGCCCGCGCCCTGGCCGGGCGGCTGGGCATCGAGGGTGTGCACGCGGCGCTTCTGCCCGAGGACAAGGCGCGCATCGTGCGTTCCCTGCGGACGAGCGGCGCGCGCGTGCTCATGGTGGGCGACGGCATCAACGACGCCCTGGCCCTGGCCGAGGCCGACGTGGGCGTGGCCATGGGCGTGGGCGGTTCCGAGGCAGCCATCGAGGCTGCGGACATCGCGCTGGTGGGCGAGGACCTCTCCGGACTCACCTATGTCCGCGCCCTCTCGCGCCAGACCATCAAGGTGGCGCGCCAGAACTTCCTGCTGGCCACATCGACCAACCTCGGCGGCGCGGCCCTTGGCGCCCTGGGCCTGCTTTCCCCCGTTGCGGCGGGGCTGTTGCATATCGTCCACACCGCAGGCGTGCTGGCAAATTCCGCGCGCCTGCTCCGCTTTGAACACACAACCGAGCCCCTGGCCATTGCCGCCGGGACGGACAAGGAGTGCGCATGAATCTCAGTGAACTTGTGGCCGTGCGCGACTGCCTGACCGTGGCCCACCACGTGCCCGGCCGCATCCGCATCCGCTTCAGCCTGAAGCTGCTGGGCCGGCCCGAAGCCCACACACTCCTGGCGGCCAGCGGCAACGGCCGCTCCGTGCCGGGCTTCCGAGGCATACGGGTAAACGCCGCGGCACGGTCGGCTGTGGTCGAATACGATCCGGTCGTCATCGTTCCGCAGAAGCTGGAGGAGGCCCTCACCACCTGCGACGAGGCGCGTCTGTCCGAGCTCGTGGCGGAATTCAAGGCAATGACGGCGTGCAGCGCCGGTTGACCCCACGCATTGCAACGCATCGAAAAACCAAGGAGGAGATCATGGGCAAGGACGAGCAGAAGGGCGAGGCCCAGGCTGCGGGAAGCGATAGCTTCGCCGGCCAGATGGGCGGCCAGATGAACGGCCAGCAGCAGTTCATGGGCCAGCAGCCGTATTTCACCGGGGCGCAGCCCCAGTATCAGTTCCAGCCCCAGGGGCAGTTCATGGGCCAGCCGCCCTTGGGCGCGTTCGCGGGCCAGGGCATGGCCGGACAGCCCGGTCAGATGGGCCAGGCGGTCCAGGGCTACGGTCAGCCGCAGTTCCAGCCCCAGGCTGGGGCCTTCATGGGCCAGCCCCAATTCCAGCCGCAATTCCAGCCACAGGGCCAAATGGGCCAGGCCCCATATATGGGCGGCCAGCCCCAATTCCAGCCGCAGTACGTCGGCTACCAGCCCCAGGGGCAATTCATGGGCCAGCCCCAGGGCGGCTACGCCGAGCATGACGACCACGACAAGCAGCACGACAAGAACCAGCACGGCCAGCAGAACGGGCCGGACATGGGCCAGATGTACGGCATGATGCAGGATGTCATCAAGGGCGACGCCGATCCGGGCAAGATCATGAGCTTTCTGCAGGCCTCTGGCGGGGACTTCTGGAAAGGCGCCATCGTGGGCGCAGCCGCTGTGCTGCTGCTCACCAACAGCGCCGTGAAGGACGCCCTCGCCGGTGTGGTGGGCTCGATGTTCGGCCAGAAGCCTGCGGATGAGGCCGGCGCAGAAGCCGCCGAGGAGGCCTAGCATGTCGCACGACAAGAAGCTCTACAGTCTGGTTTCCCCGGCGACTGCCGGGGCCATGCTCTTCGGCGCGGTGGTAGGCGGCGTGGCCGCAGCAGCAGCCAGCGCCCGCAAGGTCAAGGAAGGCACCATGAGCGCCCGCGAGGCCGCGTTCAGTTCCCTGCGCGAGGCCGGGACCACGGGCCTGGCCTCCGGGGCCGGGGTGGCCGCCATGTCCGCCCTGCGCGTGGGCGGCGCCACCGGACTGGTGGGCATCGCCGTGGTGGCCACAGGCGCCAAGTACCTCCTGGACTCTGTCCTCGACCAGGTGCTGGCCAAGGGCAAGGCCTGTTGCGCAGCCTCCGACGAATGCGCGGCACCTGCGCCCGCAGCAGCGCCTGCGGCGGTGGCCAAGCCCAAGGTCAAGCCCGCGGCCAGGACCAAGCCCGCCGCCAAGGCGGCCAAGCCCAAGACGCCCAAGGCCGAACCCAAGGCTCAGCCCATCGTCACCGAATAAGCGCCCCGCAAAAAGGAGGAGCACACATGAGCGATCACACCTACGGATATTCCCCCTCCGGGGCTCCGGTCTTCCAGAACCTGGCCCAGGCCCAATACGCCCAGCAGCAGTATATGCAGCAGCCCTACGCCCAGATCCAGTACTCCCAGCAGCGCGATCC
>JAVBYL010000274.1 GCA_030824035.1 Humidesulfovibrio sp. | reverse complement strand
CTTGGCGTAAAGGGGCAGGGGCGCGCGCCTCGGCGGGCGGTCGCTGTGGGTCGGTGGATGGTCGGAAGCGATTGGAGACCGTGCCGGGGTGGGGAAGGAAAATTTGTGATAAGAACCGCCGCGCCGCCTTCCTCGCCTTGCGCATGTCCCCCCGCGCTGATAGGCTCTATAATATTGCGGGGCTCCTCTACCCGCGTCCCGTCCGCCACGCCAGCTTGAAGGATAGTCTTCGTCATGACCTTGCGCAAAGCCACGTTACTGCTCATCGGCATCTCCTCGCTGGTGCTCTTCGGCATCCTGTTCGGCGTCACCCGGCAGGTCATCAAAACGAGCTTCCTTTCCCTGGAAAGCCAGGTCGGCCACCGGGACATGGAGCGCATCCAGAACGCCATGGCCGACGAGCTGGAAAAGCTCGATGCCATCCTGACGGACTGGGCCGTTTGGGACGATGCCTACAGCTTTTTGCGCGCGCCGGGGCGGGAGTTCGTGGAATCGAACATGAACGACCGCACCCTGGCCTCGCTGCGCCTGGCAGCCATTATTTTTCTGGACCGCGAAGGCCGGGTGGTGTGGGAGCGGGGCTTCAACCCCGGCCTGGGCCTGCAGGCGCCCGTGCCCGAGGGCCTGCACGGCTGGCTGGACCCGCGATACGGCATAAGCAGGCCCGCGAGCTTTGCCGCCCGCAAGCGCGGGTTCGTGCTGCTGCCGCAGGGGCCCATGCTGCTGGCCTCCTGCCCCATTTTGCCCAGCAACGGCGCGGGCCCCCCGGCCGGAACGCTGGTGATGTGCCGACCGTTTACGGACATGGACCTCTCGGCCATTTCCGAGCGGCTGAAGCTGCGCACCGTGCTGCGCCGGGCAGATGCGCCCCTGCCGCCGGAGCTGGTGCCGCTCAGCCCCGCCTCGCTCAAGCCCGGGGAGGTGAACACCGCACCCGTCAACGAAGAGACGGTGATAAGCGCCACCGCCATGGCCGACCTGAAGGGCGAGCCTGCGTTCTACCTGCTGCTGCGTGGCGAGCGCGACATCGTGCAGCGCGGCAAGGAGGCGCTCTTCAAGCACCATGCGGCCCTGGCCCTCAGCGGCATCATTTTCGTGGGCGTGCTGGGCCTGTTTGTGGAGCGCCGGGTGCTCTCCCGCCTGGCCGGGCTGCGCTGGCAGGTGGAAGGCATTGGCGGCTCGGGCAAGGCCCTGGGCCGGGTGCACATGCCCGGCGGCGACGAGCTTTCCGCCCTGGCCGGGCGCATCAACGGCATGCTGGACGAGATCGAAAGCTCCCGCGCCGATCTGCGCAGGCGCTTTGCCGAAAATCAGGAACAGAAGGCCTACCTGCGGCGCATCCTGGACTCCATCCAGGCCGGCGTCATCCTGGTGGACCCGGAGACCCACCTGGTGGTGGAGGTGAACGCCTTTGCCGCCAGCAGCGTGGGCAGGCCCAAGGAGGACATCATCGGCCAGCCGTGCCACGGCATAGTGTGCCCGGCCCAGAAGGGCAGGTGCCCGGTGACGGACCTGGGCCAGGGCGGCGAGCAGAGCGTGCGCAAGCTGGTGCGGGCCGATGGCAGCACCATCGCCGTGCTCAAGACCGTCTCCTGCATCACCCGCGAGAACAAGGAACTCCTGCTGGAAACCTTCACCGAGGTGGAGTCCCTGACGCGGGCCCAGGCCGCCCTGGAGCGCAGCGAGGAGGTTTACCGCACCCTGTTCATGAACACCGGCACGGCCACGGTGCTCATCGCCGAGGACACCACCATCACCCTGGCCAACCAGGAGTTCGAGAAACTCTGCGGCTACACCAGGGCGGAGATAGAGGGCCGCATGAGCTGGACGGAGTTCTTCGCCCAGACCGACGTGGACTGGATGCTGCGCCACCACGTGAAGCGGCGGGAGTCGCCGGAGCTGGCCCCCCGGAATTTCGAGGCCAGGTTCGTCACCCGCGAGGGCGAGCAGCGGATCGTCTGGCTCACCGTGGCCCTTTTGCCCGGCATGGAAACCAGCGTGGCCGCCCTGGAGGACATCACCGACCGCAAGCGCGCCGAGGAGCAGCTGCGCCACCAGGCCTTCCACGACAGCCTCACCGGGCTGCCCAACCGCGTGCTGCTGCTCGACCGCATGGCGCGCGTGTTCGAGACCGCCCGGCGCGACAGGGTGCAGGCCGGGGTGCTGCTCATGGACCTGGACCGCTTCAAGGACGTCAACGACACCCTGGGCCACTCCCAGGGCGACGAGCTGCTGCGGCTGGTGGCGGAGCGCCTCTCGGCCTCCGTTCGCCGGGTGGACACCGTGGCCCGCCTGGGCGGCGACGAGTTCGTCATCGTGGTGGACTGCCCCGCCACCCCGGACGGCATGGCCCTGGTGGGGCGGCACGTGCAACAGGCCATGGACGAGTCCTTCGAGTTGGCGGGCGGCCCGGTGCACATCGGCATCTCCATCGGCATGGCCCTGTACCCGGACCACGGGCACACGCCCGAGCTGCTGCTCAAGGCCGCGGACCTGGCCATGTACCGGGCCAAGGAGCAGGGCCGCAACACCAGCGCCTTCTACACCAAGGAGCTGAACGATCAGGCCGTGCGCCGCCTGCAGGTCCAGTCCTGGCTGCGCCACGCCATCGCCTTTGGCGGGCTGGAGGTGCACTACCAGCCCAAGGTGGCCTGCCCGGGAGGGCGCATCACCGGGGCCGAGGCCCTGGTGCGGCTGCGCCGCGAGGACGGAACCCTCGTGCCGCCGGTGGATTTCATCGCCATAGCCGAGGAGACCGGGCTCATCATGCCCCTGGCGGACTTTGTGCTGGAGACAGCCAGCCGCCAGGCCATGCTCTGGCGCGGGGCCGGGCACAAGGACTTCGTCATGGCCGTGAACCTTTCCCCGCGCCAGTTCACGCAGGCGGACCTTGCCGAGCGCATCGGCGAGATACTCGCCCGCACAGGCTGCGCGGCGGAGGCCCTGGAGTTCGAGATCACCGAGAACGTGCTCATGGGCAACCAGGACGAGGTGGGCCGCACCCTGGCAGCCATCAACAAAATGGGCGCCACCATCGCCCTGGACGACTTCGGCAAGGAGTATTCGTCCCTGGGGTACATCAAGCGCCTGCCCATCGCGAGCATCAAGATCGACCGGTCCTTCATCGACGGCGTGCCGGACGACGACAACGACACGGCCATTGTGCGCAGCGTTTTGGCCATGGCCGAGGACCTGGGCCTGCGCGTGGTGGCCGAGGGCGTGGAAAACGCGGAGCAGGCCGAATACCTGGAGGCCCAGGGCTGCGTGGAGCACCAGGGCTACTATTACAGCAGGCCCGTGCCAGCCGGGCAGATGGACGCGCTGCTGGCCGCCGGAGTGCTGCCGATCCCCAGCGGGTAGCCCTCCGCTTGCCCCTTGCGGCGCGCCCGCGCCGGGTGTATCCCCCGGCCCATGAACGTCCTGCGCATTCCTCGTGCCCTGGCCCGGTTGCTCGTCTTGTTGCTGGCCTTGTTGTCGTCGCTGCTGCTTTTCGGCTGCGCGGAGAAGGCCGTGGCCCCGCCGCCGCCTCCCGTGGTGGCCGCTCCCGTGCCCCTGCCGCCGCAAAGCTTTGCCAAGCCGGTGCTGTACTACGCCACCAGCCGCAGCGTGCTCGACCCCGGCGGCGACGCGCGCAGCGCAAAATACGGCGGCCTGCGCTCCCGCGAGACCTCCTACGGCGAGGTGCGCGCCAGCGCCAGCGGCGGCGTGGCCGATGGCACGGACAAGTACACCATCGCCCTTTCCCTGGACCGCGTGACCAAGACCACCCGCAGCCGCTTCCTCTCCGAGATTCAGCGCGCCGCCGCCCGCACCCCCCAACGCGAACTATTGCTGTTCATCCACGGCTACGGCAACGGCTTTGAGGACGCGGCCCGCACCGCCACGCGCATCGGGGTGGGCATCGGCTTCCAGGGGGCCACGGCCCTGTACAGCTGGCCCTCGCTGGGCAGCCCGGCGGGCTACCTCAACGACCGCAACAACGCCTACTGGGCCGTGCAGTACCTCAAGGAATTCCTGCGCGATGTGACCAGCGCCGAATGGATTGGCCGGGTGAGCGTGGTGGTGCACAGCATGGGCAACGAGGTGTTCATCCGCGCCTACAGCGAGCTGGCCGACGAATGCGCCCGCGCGGGCAACAGCGCGCAGCTCGCCAAGATCCGCGCCATTGTGCTGGCCGCGCCGGATGTGGACAAGGAGATCTTCCTCGACCAGCACGCTGAGAAGCTGGCCAGCCTGGGCGCGCGCGTGGTGCTGTACGCCTCGCGCTCCGATGTGGCCCTGGCCGCCTCCGCCCTGGTGCAGGGGGGCGACTACGAGCGCCTGGGCAAGAACGTGCTCTGCGTGCCCGGGCTCCATGTCACGGATGTTTCAGAGATCAAGACGGACTTTTTCGGCCACTCGTGGATTTCCGACAGCCGCGCCGTGCTCACCGACCTGCGCTGCTCCATCACCGAGGGCTGCGACCGCTACGCCAACCGCGCCCTGCGCGAGGCCCTGTGCCCGGCGGAGTCCAGGTTCTACCTGCCCGGCGCGGAGGTGCGCGACAAGCACACCAGCGGCGCCTTCTACTGGCGGCTGGTGCCCCAGGGCAACGGCGGGGGGCAGCCCCCCACCGCCAGCAGCATGGGCGGCATGCTCAATGGGGTGGGCCTGAAGCTGCCCTGGTAGCGGCTGCCACGGAAACGAACAGAGCCCCCCGGAGTGTTGTTCCGGGGGGCTTTTTTGTGGCTTGCGCCTGGCTTGGCCCGCGTCAGGGCATGGGCACGGTTACGACATGCGGGAAACGGGCGCCTGCTCGCCGGGGAACAGGCTCTCAAAGCCCTGCTGCACCTGGCGCACGTAGTCCGCGTCACGGCGGGAGGGGTCGTGGTAGCGCGGGTCACGCATCATCTCGCGCAGGCGCTGCGGGGTAAGGCTGGGCACGGGCGCGCCGTGCTGGCCGCGCAGGCCCGCCTCGCTCACCAGGGGGGCGATGCGGGCGAAGGCCTGCACCACCCGGGCGTCGTCCGCCGCGCCGGAGCTTTCCAGCACCTCCAGCAGCCCGTTGCCGCCCAGGGCCAGCACGGCCTTGCGGGCGCTCTCCATGAGGGCGCGGGCGCTGTCCCCGTGGGTCTTGCGCAGGGCGCCGATCTGCCGCTGGCGGCTCTGGACGCGGGAATCCTGCCTGGCCTTGGCGTGGGTGTGGGCGGCCTGGACGTTGAGCGGCAGGAACCAGGCGTACAGGCCGCCCGCCTGGGCGTCGGAGAGTCCCAGCTCGTGGGCCTTGGACAGGAAGGCCTTGCGCAGGGCCTCATCGATGCGGAAGTCCTCCGGCAGCTCCAGCTCGGGCAGGCAGTAGTCGTCCGGGGAGCCGGGCGCGCAGCAGCTCGCGAGGGCGGAGC
>JAVBYL010000159.1 GCA_030824035.1 Humidesulfovibrio sp. | reverse complement strand
CTCCATGGGCTCGCGCGGGGTGGGCAGGCCGCCCAGCGCCTCCGGGCACACCGCCACGGCCAGGCCGCGCTTCAACAGCTCCTGCACAACCGGGTGGGCGGCGGCGGTTCCGTCGTACCGGCACTTTTCCCCGGCAAGGCAGGCGCTGACGAGCACGGGACGTATCCTTTTCGCTTCATTCATTTCTTCGGCTCCTCGCCGCCAGGGTCCGCGGCAGGCTGTGGTGTGGAGCGCGGGTGCGCCTTGTCGTACACTTCGGTGATGCGCCTAAGATCCAGGTGGGTGTAGCGCTCCGTGGTGGAAAGCCGCGAGTGGCCGAGCATCTCCTGCACGCTGCGCAGGTCCGCCCCGGCCTCCAGCATATGTGTGGCGAAGCTGTGCCGGAGCATGTGCGGGTGCACGCGCTGCGCCACCCCGGCCTTGCCCCCCAGCCGCTCCACGATGCGCGCGGCTTCCCGCCGCTGCAACGGCCCGCCGCGCACGCCAAGGAACAGCGCCTGCTGGGCTTCATCCTGGGTAAAGGTGTCGCGCCAGTCCAAATATTCGCGCAGCCGGTCCACCGCGGCCCCGCTCAGCGGCGCCAGCCGCTCCTTGCCGCCCTTGCCCAGCACGCGCACAAAGCCACGGTCCGCCCGCACATCGTCCACGGTGAGGGAAAGCGCCTCGCTCACCCGCAGGCCGGAGCCGTACAGCAGCTCGGCCAGGGCGGCGTCGCGGATGCCCTCCGCTCCAGGCGAGGCCGGGGCCTCCATCAGCGCCACGGCCTGGTCCACATTGAGGGCGCGGGGATGCCGCTGCTCCTGCTTGGGGTTGCGCAGGCCGGAGAGCGGATCGGCCGCGAGCAGCCGATTCTTGATGAGGTAGCGGAAGAACGAGCGCAGGGTGGAAAGCTTGCGCGCCATGCTCGATTTCTTTTGGCGCAGGCGGTGCAGCTCGGCCAGATAGGCCGTCACGTCGGCGCGGGTGATGGCCTCGAAGCGCTCCAGGCTGGCGCCGCGCCCCAGCAGGAAGGCTTCGAACTGCTGCAGGTCCGAGGCGTAGGCGCTGGCGGTGGCTGGGGAGTAGTTCTTTTCGATTTCCAAAAACGACAGGAAACCCAGGCAGATCTCGGGCAGGCTTGGGCCGCCGGGGCTACTCGGAGCGTCTGTCGAGCACATAGCAGCTCTTGGGATTTTCCTTGGCCTTCTTTTTCAGCCCCATGGCAATGGCCGAGGCCTCGCCAAAGTGCTTGAGGCGGCCGCCGGTGTTGAACACCACGGCGATGGACAGCGCCATGAGGGGGAAGGTGCGCACCTCGCCCTGGCGGTCGGTGGAGACGATGGAGCCCCGGTCGCGGTCGTCCTCGTCGTAGAAATGCGGCACGATGCCGTCGAAGGCGTCCACCACGCGGCGGCAGGCCTCCTCGGCAATGCTGGCCGGGGTAATGAACACGAAGTCATCCCCGCCGACGTGGCCCACAAAGGTGCGGATGCCGGTGAACCCTCGGATGGTGTTCACGATGACGCGGGCGGTCATCATCAGCACCTCGTCCCCGCGCGAAAAGCCGTACTTGTCGTTGAAGGACTTGAAGTAGTCCAGGTCGCAGTAGGAAAGCGCAAAGTCGTCCTTGCGGTCGATGAGGTCCTGGATGCGCTGGATGATGGAGGTGTTGCCCGGCAGCTTGGTCAGCGGGTTGGCGTCCATGGCGCGGCTGGCGCGGCACAGGGTGAGGTGCACGCGCTCCCTGGCCTGCACCGGGGAAACAGGCCGCACCAGAAAATCATCGGCCTCCATCTCGTTCCAGTTCCAAGGCTGCCGCAGGTCGGCCTCGTCCAGGCACAGGATGACGGGCAGTTGGCGGTACACGTTCTCGCTCTTGACGATGGTGGCGACCTCGGTGCTGGCGATGTCCTCCAGGCGGTTGTCCACCACCAGCAGGTCCGGTGGCTCGTTGAAGATGACCTCCATGGCCCTGCGCCCGCGCTCGAACACCGTCCACTCCACCTCGCCCCCGGGCCACAGGCTCTGGAAAAGCGCGGCCAGCTCCGGGTCCGGGGTGAGCAGGAAGGCGCGCTGCGTGCGCGGAAAAAGGGTCAAGGCCATGCTGGTCATCTATTTTCCCGCGTCCTCCGGGGCAAAGTTGACCCCGGACACCTCGCTCAGATTTTCCGCAAAGCCGTCCATGACACTGTCCAGGTCCGCAAGCTGCAAGCCCAAAATCTTGAGCGCGGCGGGCGAGAGGGGCACGGCCTGGTCGTCGCCGCCATTGCCGTACTCGAACACCCGCACCACAAAGTCGCCGATGTGCACGGCGGCCGCATGCTGCTGGTAGTGCTGGGCACGGTCCGGCGCGTGGTGGTAGCTCATGGCCTCCTTGATGGTCACGGGCAGGCGCCAGTGCTGGGCCAGCCAGGCGTTGATGCGGTCGTGCCCAAAGCCCAGCACGGCCTTCTCTGCCTCCAGCCAGCGCATGTCCATGGTGCGCACGGTTTCGCCCACGGCCTTGTGCAGCTCCGGCAGTTGCACCGCCGCCACCACCTTGCCCAGGTCGTGCAGCAGGCCGCACACGCTGTACTCGTCCGGGTCCTTCAGCCCGGCCTTGCGCGCCACCAATCCCGTAGCAAGAGAACAGCCCACGCTGTGCTCCCACAGGCCCTCCATGGTCTTCACCATCATGTCGAACACGGAGGTTGAGATGATGACGCCCCGGATGACGTTGAACCCCAGCAGCACAAGGGCGTGCTGCACGGAGCTGATGCGCCCGGAGAAGCCGTACACCGGCGAGTTGACCATCTTGAGCACCTTGGCCGAGAGCACCTGGTCGCGCGAGATGACCTTGGAGATGGCCTCGATGGAGGTGTTGGGGTCCTGCACCAGCCGCGAAACCTCGTCCAGCACCCTGGGCAGGGTGGGCAGGTCGCGGATGGACAGGATTTGCCCCTTGGCGCTGGTCTTGAGATCTTCTTCCATGCCTGGTGAACCCTTGCCCTACGCGGGCTGGCCGGAGCCGTTCTGCGACGCCTCGGGCACGCAGGAAGCAGCGCCCTGGGCGGCATCGGCCGCGGCCTTGATGGTGAAGTATTCCTTGAGAAAGCTTTTGACGGAGCGCATCCACTCGTCGTCTTCCATGCGGCGGAACAGGTGGTCCAGCCGGGCCACGCGCTCGGAGGGGCTCTGGCTGCAAGCCACGGCGTCGCCCACCACGTGCACCTTGTCGATGCCCATGCCGTCCAGCCGCGCGATGAGCGCTTCCGTCAGCTCCACACCGGCGGCGATGATGGGCATGCCGTTGGCCTTGGTGATGGGCTTGGCGAGCTTCATGCCCGCCTTGGCGAGGGTCAGGGGAATCTTCTGCATTTCGTCTCCTCACATGCCAAAGGGGCCGCTGCGCCCTAGGCTCGGCTATAGTACATGCCCGGCCATTGGCGTACAAGCCCCTGCATCTCAAGCATCAGCAGCCTGCCGCTCACCGTTGGGCTGTCCAACCCCAGGGTGTGGATGAGCGTGTCGATGTGGACCTTGCCGTCCAGGGTCAGCGCATGCACCAGGGCCAGCTCCTCGGCGGCCAGGCCTTCTGGCAGCGGTTCCGGCTGGCGAAGCGGCTTCTCGGGCTGACGTAGCGGCTTCTCGGGCTGACGGGGCGGCTGCGGGACCTCAGCCTGGGCCAAGGCGCCCTTCGGAATGTTACCCTTCGATGCTGCGGCGGCGTTTGCGGTTGCGCCCGTCGCCCCGGTGGTGAGGGTCTGTCCCTCCGCCCCGGAGTCCGTGGCGGGCAGCGTTGCGGGAACCTTGGCCAGCTCCGCGCTGAACTGGTAGCGCAGGGTGCGGATGATATCCTCCGCCGATTCCACCAGCGCCGCGCCCTGCTTGATGAGCCTGTGGCAGCCCGAAAAGGTGGGCTCGCCCAGGGGACCGGGCAGGGCGAAAACCTCTCGCCCCTGCTCCCCGGCCAGCCGCGCGGTGATGAGGCTGCCGGACCGGGCCGCGGCCTCGGCCACGAGCACCCCCAGGGACAGCCCGCTGATGATGCGGTTGCGGTAGGGAAAATTGCGCGCCTCCGGCCTGGTGCCGGGGCCGAACTCCGTCAGCACCAGTCCGCGCGCCTCCAGCACCCTGCGCACGTCCTCGTTCTCCGGCGGGTAGTGGATGTCCATGCCCGCCCCAAGCACGGCGATGGAGCTGCCCACGCCGCCCAGGGCCGCCTGGTGCGCCTGCCTGTCGATGCCGAGGGCCAGCCCGGAGACCACCGTGACGCCGTAGCGGGAGAGCTCGGCGCTGATGCGCTCCACGGCCGTCAGGCCCAGGTGCGTGCACTCCCGCGCGCCCACAACGGCCACAGAGGGGCTTTTCAGCAGGGTCAGGTCGCCCTTGGCGTACAGCAGGGCGGGCGGATCGGGGATCTCGCGCAGGCGCTCGGGGTATTTCGGGTCAAACCAGGTGATGGGCCGGAGCTTTTGCGCACGGGCGGCCTTGTACTCGGCCTCCGCCGCTGGCCGCCAGTCCTCGCGCAGGAACAGCTCGGCGCGGTTCTTGGGCAGCAGCTTGCGCGGGGCCCAGTTGCGGGCGTCGGCCACGGCCTCGTACGCACCGGAATAGGAGGAGAGGACGTTCTTCCAGCTACGCGGCCCAATGCCCGGGGTGTGCCGCAGGGCAAGACAGGAAAAGAACTCCTTGGCCGCGTCGAACGTCACAAAACCCCCTTGGCCGTGAGCCTCATCAGCCTAACCTTCCACAGCAAACGGACGCCACCGAAAACGGCCGCCACCATAAACGTGCGGCCCTAGCCCCCGAGCTCCGCCAGCTTCTTCCGGGCAAAGGGCGCCGGTTCGGATTTCGGGTAGTCCTTGAGCAAGGCGCGCAGGTACAGCGCGGCGTTGTCCTTCTCGCCCAGCTTCTCGTAGCACATGCCGATCTTGAGCAGCGCGGCGGCGGCCTTGTGGTGCTTGGGAAAGCGCCTGGTCACGTCCTTGAAGGTCAGGATGGCCTGGGGGTAGTTCTTTTCCACAAAATAGCTTTCGCCGATCCAGTAGATGGCGTTGGGCACAAGGGAACTGTCCGGGGCGGCGGCGAGGAAGTCCTCAAGCAGCTTGCGGCCGGGCTCGGCCTTCTCCGCACGCACCAGGCTCATGCCCTCGTTGTACTGGCCGGTGCCGCCCTTCAAGGTGGGCTGCGTGGCCGCAACGGGCTGATTCGGCTGCGCGCCCGGCTCCGTGGCCGAGGGCTCCGGCGTGGCGGCGGGCGGGCTGGCGTGTTCCTGCCCAGGCACAACGGCCCAGGGCTTGTCCTCCTGGCTTTCGCTGGCGCCCTGCACAACCTCCGGGGCGGCTGGCTGCGTTACCCCCGCCTCAGGCGCGGCAGGGGCGGCGCCGGGCTTGGGCTGGATGGAATCAGGCTGGGAGGGCACGGGCTTCGGCGGGGAATACACGCCCTTGGTCTTGGTGTGCGCGGCCTTGGACTGGGCCGGGGCCGCCTTGGGC
>JAVBYL010000208.1 GCA_030824035.1 Humidesulfovibrio sp. | reverse complement strand
TGAGAGTTGAAAATAACGCCGGGCGTTGAAACGAAAGAGATGTACGCCATAAGCACCGCACAGGCAAGAGGCAAGGGCGGGTGGTTCCCCGCCCGCCGTGGGGCCACGGCCGGAAAGCCTCGCCGGAGCAAGGGAATCCATTGACAGGACAAGGACGCCAATCTATGCGTATAGTGCCGGAGTTTTGTGTGGCAAGGGGGCGCTATGGCAGTGCGCAAGCCCGTGGTCGCGCCAGCGGCGAAGGAGTAATTTCCCGGGCCTAAAGCGCCAGCCAGACTGGCCGATAAGATTGGCACGCCGACAAGACTGGCACGAAAGTTCATCCTTATCGCAAGAAAACATACCCTTTGGCCAAGGCCGCTTATGGAGATGGGCTCCCTAAGCGGCCTTGCGCTGTTGTGGGGCAAGCGCGGCCAACGGCGCGCGCGCCTGGAATTGGCCCGCTACTGCACAACCCACACGGCGCAGTCCTTGGCATTGTGCACCAGCTTGCTCGAAACGCTGCCGAACAGGAACTCCTCGCCCTTGGTTACCCCACGGCGGCCCACAACAAGCGTGCCGTGGCGTCCTTCCTGCTGCACGTCGAGGATGGTTTGGGCGATGCTCGGCTCCGCGCTGCACAAAATGGTGCGCTCGGCAATGGCCTCCTGTGGCACTCCGGCCGCCATGAGCGTGGCGCGCGCCTCCTTCAGGAACTCGAACACATGGTCCTTGTCGATCTGGCACTGGCTCAGCCACTTTTCCTCGGTCTCGAACAGGTCGCGCCCCGGCGCGCGCTCCACGTACAGCAGGGTCACCTGGACCTCCGGCAGGCTGCCCAGGAACTCGGCGGCGTAGCGCACCGCCCGGCTGGCATTGGGCGAGGCGTCCACGGAGATGAGGATGCGCTTGGGATTCATGGTCTGACCTCCAATCTGTGTTGCAATGGGCGATCACCTTTGGGGGGCCGGTGGCGCTACAGCCGCCTCAGTGCGTCCAGGCAGGGCGCCAAGTCGGCCAAAAGCTCCGGCACGGTCTCGTAATACACCTCGCTCCCGGCGCTGTAGTGCAGCAGCACGCGGTTCAGGTCCTCCGGAATGTACGGGAACAGCTTGCGCAGGTTCATCACCCGGTTGCGGAAGAACAGGGAGCGGTCGTCGTCGGTGATGCGGGCCAGCGCTTCCCGTCCCTGCGGGGTTTCCCCCAGCTCCTGCACGGTGTGCACGCCCTTGCCGGTTATGTGCAGCAGGATGTTGCCCAGGCCGAACAGGTCCAGGCCGAAGGGGTTCTCGGCGGAGTCGTAGGCGTAGTCGAAGTCGATCCAGCGGTAGGCACCTGTGGTGTGCTCCACAAAGATGTGGTCGCGGCGGATGTCGCCGTGTTTTTCGCCGTGGCTGTGCAGGTGGGCTATGGCCTCGCAGCTGCCGAGGTAGTTCTCGAGGATGGCCGGGAAGGCCTCGTGGAAGTACTCGCGGTGGTCGGTGTGGATGTCCTCCACGATGACATCGAGCCTGCGCCCGGCCACGCGGTGCAGCACACGCACCAGGTTGCCGCGTTCGTCGCGGTGGCTGGACCCCTGCATGAAGCGCAGGTCGCCCTCCACCAGCCGCAGGATGCGCGCTTCCTTCTCCGCGCTGCGGTAGCAGGGGATGGTGTGCTGGCCGATGGTCTGGTTGAAGGTTTCGCTGAACTCCAGCTTGAGGATGCGCGGCTCGCCTGTTTCCAGCTCCGTGCAGCGCTTGACCCAGAACTTGGGGTCCTCCATGCCGAAGCGCCGCTCGGCCTCGTCGCCCAGCACCAGGTAGTGCCTGCCGCCCACGGCGATGACGTCCGCGTAGCCTATGCCCATGAAGTCGGAGGTGTCTGTGAACACCGTGCCGTAGGTGCGCGGCACCACGGGCGGCTTGTAGCGCTCGATGAGTTGCCGGACGGATTCGCGGGGCTGCACTGGCATGGGCGGCTCCTTTTTTAGCTGTTCCAATAATTAGGCATTTATGCCCATATGGTCAATGGTCTTGGCTGCACCCTTGGGCAGCTAGGCGGGCGCCTGCCGCGCAAAAAAACGGCCCAGTCCGAAGACCGGGCCGCCTGGGCGCAAGGTGGGGGTGGCCGCAGCCTACTTGATCTTCTTGAGCAGAACGTGGATGGCCTTGGCGTCCTTGCCCGGCTCGGCGTATTGCAGCTCCAGGATGCCATCGGCGCGGAGCTTGCCCATGGCCGTGCCGTCTTCGTGCTCGGCGATGCTAACGAAGCCCTCGGAGCTGACGGTGCCGCTGAAGTTCTCGGAGAACTCCTTCTTCTTCAGCACGTTGAAGTACGTTTTGGTGCCGGTAAAGGCGTAGCCCTTCTGCTCCTTGATGACGACGACCAGGGCCTTGCCGCCGCTACGGTGGCCATGGATGGGCCCATGCAGGGAGGAGACGCCTTCCCAGGTGCCCATGAGGTTCGGGGCGTCCGCCGCCAGGGCCACGGTGGCGCACAGGGTAAGAGCCAGGGCACAGAACAGGATACGGAGCAGGGCGGAGAGTCTTTTCATGTGGAACCTCGCTGAGGTTGGCGGTGCGCGACGCGAAAGCGTCTGTGGGGGGATGCTGAAACCTAGCATCACCCTCTTGTTATGGCAACACGCCTGCCCGTTTTGACATTCTCTTCAGCCCCGTGCGCACTCCAGCTCCGTTCGCTGGCCCAGCCCCCCGGCTACTTGCCAAAGGGGCACTTGGGGTACACGCAGGTGCGGCAATCCAGGCAAAAGCCGCCCTCGGCCATCTGCGCAAGATCGCGCCGGGTGATCTCCACCCCGGCCAGCACGCGCGGCAGCAGGATGTCGAAGCTGGTGGCCTTGTGGAACAACGCGCAAGCGGGCACGCCCATGACCTGCGCCACTCCCGCCGGGCTGGCCAGACGGCCCAGCAGCGTCATGGCTCCGGGCAGCAGCGGCGCGCCGTAGAGCATGTCCGTAAGCCCCGCCTGTACAAGCCCCTTGCGCGTCACGTCGTCCGGGTCCACGGAGAGCCCGGCGGTGGTGACGATGAGCTCCGCCCCGGCGGCCAGCAGCTCGGCGACGCTGGCGGCGATGCGCTCGGCCTCGTCCGGCACGATGCGGACGGCGACCACGGAGGAGCCCAGCCGCTCGACCTTGTCGCGGATGATGGGCGCGAACCTGTCCTCGATGAGTCCCTGGAACACCTCGGTTCCGGTGACCAGCACACCCACCTTGGTGGGCCTGAGGGGGGCCACGCGGAACAGTGGCCCGGCGGCCAGCACGGCCTTGGCCTTGCGGAAGTTCTCAGCCGAGAGCAGCAGCGGTATGGCGCGCGCCCCGGCCAAGCCTTTGCCCGCCTCGGCCAGCACGCCGTGGTGGCGCGCCGCGGCCATGACATCCGGCACCAGGTTGAAGGCCTCCAGGCGTTCGCGGTCAAGCTGGAACACGCCGGTGACGGCGGCGCGGAAGTTGATCTTGCCCTCGCGCGGAGTCTCGTCGTGGGCAACGTTTTCCCCCGCCATCAGCCCGGCAAAGGCCAGGGCGGCCTCGTTCTCGTGCACGTAGCCTTCCGGGGTGTCCTGCTCCAGGTACACATGGGCGCGGCCCATGTACTGCAGGCGGCACACATCGCCGCCGGAGATGGCGTGGCCCTTTTCGAACTCCACCCCCTTGCTCTCGCCGGGGACGATGCGCGTCATGTCGTGCAGGGTGCGGTGGCCCACCGCATCGGCCACGGGCACGGAGGCCAGCCGGGGCAGTTCCGCGCACTGGGCCTGGCTCAGGGCGTAGGGCGCCTCGCCCTGGCAGCCCCGGCACAGGGCTCCGTCGCTCATGGGGTACGCCTCGGCGCAGATGGGGCACAGCCCGATGCCGCGCATGCTCCTGTGGCCCAGGGCGCGCTCGTCCATCTGGATGGGCGCCATGGAGCAGATGGCTTCTCCCGCGGCCTCTATCTGGGCGAAAAGAAGATCCGTGTCCTGCTCCGATTTTTTCTTGAGCTTAAGGAACCAGGCGCGTATCTCATCATAAGGTCCCATTTTTTCCACGTCGAGCCACACGCGCACGCCCACGCCGGTGTGCTTGTCGAACAGGGCAAGAGCGTAGCGGCCCAGGTTGATGATGCGCACCCAGCCGTTGCCCACGGTGCAGGGGGTCAGTATCTGCACGGCGTCGGGCAGGCATTTGGCCGTTTCCACCACGGCGTCGAAGAGTGTGCCCTGGGGCAGTTGGCGGCGGGCCAGCTCCACCATGTAGCCGCCGATGAGCAGGCCAGGGGCCGGGTAGCCGTGAAAGGCCGCCGCCTTGGCCTTGAATTCTTCAAAGGTGTAGGTGCCAATGTTCATTGTACGGTTCCTCCCAGTGGCAGTGGCGTGCGCTGTTTGCCGCAGCCCGTGGGCCTGGGCGGCAAATATGCAGCATCTTCGCCCTTCTAGTCCGCTTGTCCGGTTGGGTCAACTTTTTGCGTAAAAAGCATGGTCCCCACTTGACGCAAGTACCCCATACGGGTATACGGAACTCAATGCAAGGTGAACATCGGGGCAGGGGGTTCCCTTCCCCATGAACCATAAACCCGCAACCCAAGCAAAGGAGAGCATCATGAAGCGCAGCACCGGCATCTTTGCCGCACTGATCCTGGTCCTGGCCGCCGTGAGCATGGCCTTCGCCGCCGAGGGCAACGCCCGCAAGGGCAAGTACACCTACCGGGCCAAGTGCCGCACCTGCCACGGCGCCACCGCCTCCGACCTTTCCCCCAGCTCCAAGACCCAGGCCGAGTGGAAGAAGATCTTCGCCAAGCCCGAGGCCATCAAGTGCTTCAAGGACTGGAAGGGCGTTTCCCCGGAGGACAAGGGCGACATCTTCGCCTACCTGCACGACTACGCCAAGGACTCCCCCTCTCCGGCCAAGTGCAATTAACAGCGCAAAGGCAAGACGGGTGCGCGGGCCGGCGCGAGTGTTTTCGTTTCCGGCCCGCCGCCATAGCCCGAAGAGGACAGACATGAGCCAGAACGACACCAAGCGAATTTCCCGGCGCGACTTTTTGCGCCTGGCCGGAGCCTCGGCCGCGGGCCTGGCGGCCACCGTCGCCACCGCCGCCACCGCCGCCACGGCCTCCACGGCCAACACGGGGCAGGCCGCAGCAGCGGCGCAGGCCCCCAAGTGGGAGTCCAAGTTCAGCGTGTGCGACATGTGCTTCAACCGCTGCGGGCTCATCGCGCGGGTGGAGAACGGCGTCATCACCAAGCTGGACCCCAACCCGAAGTTCACCAAGTCTCGCGGCATGCTCTGCGCCCGGGGCAACGCGGGCGTGGCCCAGGTGTACGACCCGGACCGCCTGAAGACCCCGCTCTTGCGCGTGGGGCGGCGCGGCGAGGGCAAGTGGAAGGCCATCTCCTGGGACGAGGCGCTGGAACTTGCCGCCACCAAGATGAAGGACGTGGCCGCCAAGCACACCCGCTGCGGCATGCTCTTCAGCGCCGGGGCGGACATGCAGAGCGGCTTCGTGCACCGGTTTGCGGAGGCCTTCGGCTC
>JAVBYL010000356.1 GCA_030824035.1 Humidesulfovibrio sp. | reverse complement strand
CTGAACTCCGCCGTCATGGGAAAGCCGAAGCTCGCGGGGTCCTTCCACACGCCGAAGACCAGGAAATCCAGCACCAGGATGCCGATGTAGTTGAGCATGAGCGAGGAGATGATCTCGTTGACGCCGAGCCGCAGGCGCAGGACGGCGGGGATGAAGCCCCAGGCCCCGCCCAGGGCGAAGGCGGCCAGGAGCATCAGCGGCATGAGCGCGAAGCCCGGCAGCGCCGGAAAGCTGAGCGCCATCCAGGTGGCGCCCACGGCCCCCAGGGCGAACTGCCCCTCCGCGCCGATGTTCCATATCTGCATGCGGAAGGAAAGCGCCACGCCAAGGGAGCACAGGAAAATCGGGATGGCCTTCACCAGGCCATCCAGAAGGGAATACGACTGTCCGAACGCGCCGCGGAAAAGGATCGCCAAGCCTGTGAGCGCTGGCTTGCCGGAGGCGGCGAGCAGCAGCGCGCACAGGGTGAGCGAAAGGGCCAGGGCGCCCAGGTAGACCACCGGGGCGCCCCAGCTCAAAGCTTCCGGGCGTTTCTGTACGGACAGGATCATGCGTTATGCGTTGGAGGCCGGGGCGTTACTGAACGCTGCCGACGACGCCTTCAACAAACCAGGTCATGCCGAGCAGTTCCTTGTCCTCGGCCTTCACGCCGTCGGGGATCTTCACCTGGCCGGCCTGGTCCTTGATGGGGCCGACGAAGATCGTATCCACGCCCTTCACCAGCTCGGCCTTCTTGGCCAGAACCTTGTCCTGCACAGCCTTGGGAACCATGGGGCCAAAGGGGGCGATGTCGACCACGCCCTTGTCCATGCCCCACCAGATGGCGCGGTTGCCGGTCCAGGTGCCCTCGCGCACTTCCTTCACAATGGCCTCGTACATCGGGGCCCAGTTCCACACGGCGGCGGTCAGGTGGGCCTTGGGCGCAAAGGTGGACATGTCGGAGTTGTAGCCGATGGAGTACTTGCCGCGCTGCTGGGCGGCCTCCTGCGGGCCGGGGGAGTCCTGGTGCTGGGCCAGCACGTCCGCGCCAACGTCAAGCAGGCTGATGGCGGCGTCCTTCTCCAGGGCGGGGTCGAACCAGGTCTTGGTCCACACCACGCGCACCTGGGCCTTGGGGTTCACGCTGCGCACACCCAGGGTGAAGGCGTTGATGCCGCGGATGACCTCCGGAATGGGGAAGGCGGCCACGTAGCCCACGATGTTGCTCTTGGTCATGGAGCCGGCCACCATGCCGGTGAGGTACCGGGCCTGGTAGATGCGGCCGAAATAATTGCTCACGTTCTCCCCGGCCTTGAAGCCGGAGCAGTGCATGAACTTCACGCCGGGGAATTCCTTGGCCACCTTCATGGTGGGGTCCATGAAGCCGAAGCTGGTGGTGAAGACCAGATCGTAACCGCCACGGGCCATGTTCTCGATGACGCGCTCGGAGTCCGGGCCCTCTTTCACGGCCTCAACATAGGAGGTCTTGATGTTGCCCAGCTTCTCGATGGCTTTGCGGCCCTGGTCGTGGGCCCAGGAGTAGCCCGCATCGCCCACGGGCGAGGTGTACACGAAGCCGACCTTGAGCTCGCCGGTCTTGGGACCGCCAGCGGCGGGGGCGGCGGCCTTGTCCGGGGCTTTTTCGCAACCAGTCAGCGCGCCGAGGCCAGTGAGGGCGACGGCGGCGGTGAGCGCCAGGGCGCCAATGGCCCGCATCCACTTCTTCATGATGATTCTCCCTTCCTTGGTGCGCCTGGCCCAGCCAAGCGCGGATACCATGTTCCACAGCCGGGCTTGTTTCCCGGCGCCAGCCCAAACACAAACGAAGCCTGGCGACGCGCGCCTCCAGGCGGTTGCACCTATTCCACTGTCTTGGCGATGGGCGGCACGAACTGAACGCCCGCGTCCCAGGGGAAAAGAATCCAGGTGTCCTGGCTCACTTCCGTAACGAAGGTGTCCACCAGGGGCCGACCCTCCGGCTTGGCGTACACGGTGGCGAAGTGGGCCTTGGGCAGCCTCTCGCGCACGATGCGCGCCGTGCGGCCGGTGTCCACCAGATCATCGATGAGCAGCCAGCCGGTCCCGTCGCCCTGAGGCCAGGCCTTGAGCATGTTGGCCTCGCCCTGCTTCTGCCAGTCGTAGCTGGAAATGCACACGGTGTCGATGAGGCGGAGGTCCAATTCGCGCGCGATGATGGCGGCGGGCACAAGGCCCCCGCGCGTGATGGCGTAGATGCCCTGCCAGGGGCCGCGCTCCATGAGCCGCCAGGAAAGCGCCCGGCAGTCCCGGTGCAGTTGCTCCCAGGAAACGGGGTAGACTTTGTCGTAGGGAATTTTTGTATCCACGGGGTGCCCTCGCTCAAAAGAAGCGGCATACTAGCCCAGAGCTTTCGCCGGGGCAAGTGTCAGTTGGCCTGCCAGACAAATCCGTTTGCCCATGGCACCACGCTGAAATCATTGCTCAACATGCCGAATGCCGAAGCATCTGCGTAGCGGCGAGGGCCGCGCCGAAGATTCCGGAGTCCTGGTTGGTGTTCAGCAGCACGGGCATGGCGGCAAGCAGCTCCCCGTGGGTGCGGGAAAGCCGGAACTCCTCCATGAAGGCCGGGTGCTCCACCAGGGCGGGATTCTTGGCCGCCACCCCGCCCGTGACGTACACCCCGCCGCCCGCCAGCACGGCCAGGGCGTAATGGCGGCAAGCGCGCCCGTAGAATCGCGCAAACCACTCCACCGTGCGCGGGTGCTCGGCCAGGCGCGCGCCCACCTCCGCCGGGGGCAGATCCTCACCACTCAGGTGCGCGTGCACGCGCCGCAGCCCCCCGCCGGTGACGATGTCGTCCCCGGTGCAGTAGGGGTGGCCCAGGCCGCGCCGCACGGACTCGCCGTACGCCGCCTCGGCATCGCCCACGAAGGGGAAAGCCGCATGGCCGGACTCCGACGGCAGGGCCAGCCAGCCGCCGCGCCCCCCCGCACAGCTGGGGCCCCGCCGCGCAAGCGGCGCAAGCGGCGCCAGGGCGCAGTGGCCCAGGCCAGTGCCCGCGCCGATGACGGCCACGACGCCCTGCGGATCGGGCTTTCCGGCCTGGAGCACGCGCGCACCCTGCACGGCCTCGCTGCGGCAGGCCCAGGCCTGGGCGGCGAAGTCATTGATGAGCACGGCGTTGGCAAGGCCCAGGCGCACGGCGTCGGCAAGGTCAATATCCCAGCGGATGTTGGGCGGGTGGCAGTACGCGCCGCCCACCACTGGCCCAGGCACGGCCAGCACGGCCGCATCGCAGGCGCGGGCGGCAAAGGGCGGGCCGGAGGCGAATACCGCCTCCAGGAGCGCCGGAAAGCTCTCCGCCCCGGTGGTGGCCAGGCGAACAACGCCCGCAAGCACGGGCGCGCCCTCGCCGGGCAACTCGAAAAAACCGAAGCGGCTGTTGGTGCCGCCTATGTCCGCCGCAAGGATGCGCCGCATGGAACAGACCTCCGAATGGGCTGGGGTGCTCGCACTGCATAGCGCATTGGCCGCAAAAAACAAACAGGGGGAGCCGGAGCTCCCCCTGCGAACGGACGGACGTATGGAAGGAAGGATTGGTACGGTCGGCCGCTAGTTGGCGCGCGCCAGGGGCGACATGTGCAGATGTCCGGGCGAGGGCATCTCCATGGGCTGCGGCATGGGCACGGCGTCGTTGAAGGCCATGTCCTCGCGGGGGCGGGCCTCCTCGGCGGCGCGCTCGTTGGCGGCGCGCTGGCGGGTGATGTACTTCTTGGTGATGGACTTGAGCAGCTCTGCCTTGCCCGCGCGCTCCCCCGGGGAAAGAAAGCTGGTGAGCTTCTTTTCCAGGCGGTGGGAGTTCTGCTCCTTGCTGATGGCGATGATGCCTTCCATGATGAGCTTTTGGTTCAGCATCTCCGCGCCGGTGTGGAAATTGATGCTCTCCGCGATGGGCGCCAGGATAAGGTTGCTGATGACCACGCCGTACAGGGTGGAGATGAAGGCCACGGGGATGCTCTGCACCAGCGCCTGGGTGTTCTCGATGCCGGAGAGCAGGCCGATGAGGCCGATGACGCTGCCCGCGACGCCAAAAGCCGGCGCGGCCTTGGCCATGGTCTGGAACACGCGCTCGCTTTGCTGGCGGCGTTCCAGGAAAAACGACATCTCGGTGTTCAGGAACTCGCGGATGTCGCGCTCCTTGTAGTTATCCACCAAAAAGGCCACAGCCCCGCGCAGAAATTCGTTGGGGATCTTCTTGCGGATGGCCTCCAGCGAAAGTACGCCCTGCACGCGGGACTTCACGGAAAGCTCCAGCAGGATGCGCACGATGTCGTCCGGGGTGGGCTGGCGCTCCGTGTACACGCTGCGCGCCACCTGGAAGGCGTTGCGGATGCGCTCGAAGGGGTAGCTCATGAACATGGAGGCGAACAGGCCCGCCACCACGATGAGAAAGGCCGCCAGGTTCCAGTACACGGCAAGCCCGCCGCTCATCCAGAACCCGCCCACGAAGATGGCTCCGCACAGGAGCACGCCCAGCATGTTCTTCTTGCTCATGTCCTTTCCTCCAACCTCACTGTCCGTCCGTTAAATATCCGTCAAAATAAGCACTTCCACACGGCGATTGCGCCGGGCGGCGTCAGGGTCCGTGTCCGGAGTCTCCGGCTGGAACGCCCCGCGCCCGGTGATCATAAACCGCTTTGCGTCCAGACCCGCCGTGCGGATGAAATATTCGGCCACGCTGGCCGCACGCCGCCCGGAAAGCCCCAGGCTCTCCTCCGGTGCCTTGCTCTCGCCCGCGTCGGAGTGCCCGATGACCAGCACCGCCCCGGTGCTCACGCGCAGAATCTCGGCTATCTGCCCCAGGTAGGGGCTGCTCTTGTCCGAAAGCTTGTCGCCGCCGGGGGCAAAAAACAGGTCGCCGCGCAGAAACACGCGCACCTGCTTGTCGGTCTCGCGCACAACGGAGATGCCCAGGTTGTCGGACTGGTAATACGTCTCGCGCTGTGTTGCGGCCTTGGCGTCGGTGAAGCTCTTGCCGCCACGACCTTCGGTGACGGGATCGTTCAGCTGGCCCAGGAAGGCCTGCATGGGGTCCGTGGGGGCCTTGGTCCGCTCCACCCGCACATTGGGCTGCGGAGGCGGGATGTCCTTGCGCGTGGCGGTGTAGATGAAGAGCACAGCGAAGACGATGAACATGATCATCATGAGATCCGACCAGGGCACGGACCATTCGGCGAAGTTGCCGCCCGCAAGGGTGGCGTGGGAATCGCCTACGCGCTGTTTCCGGAACCTGTGTGGCATGCCGCACCTCGCTATGCTCTGCACCTCAGACGCTCCGAGGGCTTCCCTGGTTGCCAAGCAAAGACCTTGCCAACATGGCAACATGCTGATTTTACACATGTATATAATCTGGGATTCCGCCCTGCGCCAAAAATCCGGCATTGGCTTCCGCCCCACTCCAGGGTAAAAGCGGGGTCGGAGGGTCGCCTATGCGCCTGTTGCTCACCGGGGCCAGCGGTTTTCTGGGCCAAACGTTCTGCCGCGAGCTGGCGGCGGAGCATGAGATCACCGGCCTGTGGCA
>JAVBYL010000318.1 GCA_030824035.1 Humidesulfovibrio sp. | reverse complement strand
TGCCGCCCTGGGGGCTGCCGGTGTCGTCGATGATGTTGCCGTCGCGGAAGGTGACGCGCCTGCCCGCCCAGGCCGCGATGTCCGGCTCGTGGGTGACCATGATGATGGTGATGCCCTGCTGGTTCAGCCGGGTGAAGATGTCCATGATCTCCTCGCTCATTTGCGAATCCAGGTTGCCGGTGGGTTCATCGGCCAGGATGACGGCGGGGTTGCCCGCCAGGGCGCGGGCGATGGCCACGCGCTGCTGCTGGCCGCCGGAAAGCTGGTTGCTCAGGTGTCCGGCCCGGCCGGAAAGGCCCACCATGTCCAGGGCGCTCAGCGCCCTTTCCCGCCGCTGTGCCGCCGGTATGCGGCCATACACCATGGGCAGCTCCACGTTTTCCAGGGCGCTGGTGCGCGAGAGCAGGTTGAAGCCCTGGAACACGAAGCCGAGCTTCTGGTTGCGCACCAGGGCCAGCTCGTCGCGGCCCATGGCCTCCACGTTCACCCCGTCCAGCACGTACCTGCCGCTGGTGGGGCGGTCCAGGCAGCCCAGAATGTGCATGCAGGTGGACTTGCCGCTGCCGGAGGAGCCCATGATGGCCACGAACTCGCCCCGGTTCACGCTGAGGCTGACCCCGCGCAGGGCGTGCACCGTCTCCTCGCCCAGCTGGTAGGTTTTGGTGATGTCCCGAATGCTGACGACTGCGTTCATGCCGCTCACCTCGGGGGGCCCATGCCGCCGCTCATGCCCAGGGGGCTGGCGGAGGCCGTCTTCTGCACGCCCAGGCTCTCCAGCACCACGGAGTCCTCCGGCTTCAGGTCGCCGCCGGTGATCTCGGTCTCCTTGTCGTTGGCGATGCCCACGGTGACGCTGACCTGCACGGGCTTGCCCTCGCGCAGCACGTACACGCGCTTGGCCCCGGACTTGGCCTTTTGGCCCGCCTGGCCCGCCTGAGTGGCGGCGGCGCCCTCGGTCTTGGGCTTGTAGCGCAGGGCGGCGGTGGGGATCTTGAGCGCATCGGCCTTGCGGGCGGTTTCGAAGGTCACGCTGGCGGTCATGCCGGGCTTGAGCAGCAGCCCGGCGTTGTCCACGCCCACCAGCACGGTGTAGGTCACCACGTTGGACACGGTGGTGGCGGCGTTGCGCACCTGGGTCACCACGCCGCTGAAGCGCGTTTCAGGGTACGCGTCCACGCTGAAGCTGGCGTTGCCGCCCTCGTGGATTTTGCCGATGTCCGACTCGTCCACCGTGGCGTAAATCTGCATCTTGGTCAGGTCCTGGGCGATGGTGAACAGGGTGGGGGCCTGCAGGCTGGCGGCCACGGTTTGGCCCACCTCCACCGAGCGGGAGATGATGACCCCGTCCACCGGGGAGGTGATGGTGGTGTAGTCGAGGTTGGTGCGGGCCTGGTCGTACGCGCCCTTGGCCTGGGAAACGCTGCCCTGGGCCGCGGTGACGGCCGCCTGGGCCGAGGCGGCGGCGGTGGCGTAGGTGTCGTAGTCGCTCACGGAAACCGAGCCGTCCTTCACCAGGCTCTTGTAGCGGCTCTGGGTGCGGCTGGCGTCGATGAGGGCCACCTTGGCCTTTTCCAGGTTGGCGCGGGCGGCCAGGTAGTTGCCCTGGCTCTGCTCCACCTGGGCGCGGTAGGTGGCGGGGTCTATCTGGGCTATGACCTGGCCCTTTTTCACCTGCGAGTTGTAGTCCGCGTAGAGCTCCTTGATGATGCCGGACACCGGGGTGCCCACGGTGACGGTGACCACGGGGTTGATGGTGCCGGAGCTGGTGACGCTGGACATGATCTCGCCGCGTTCGGGCTTGGTGGTGCGGTAGGTCTCGGAACCGCCGCCGCCGCGCGCGTACAGCGCCGCGCCGATGGTCAGCACGCCGGCCAGGGCGGCTCCCAGAAGGATGCGGGCGCGTTTGCCGGAGGGAAGGGTGAACATGGGAAGCTCTCCTTGGGTGACGAAGGCGTTTGCACAAGTCGTTTGCTGGGGTGGATAGAGCGAGAACCGTGCCAGCACCCAAGACGGGCCGGGACGCTGCCGGGTTACACGAAAAAAATGATCTGTGAGTGCAATGTCTTGCGCAGCCGCGTGCAAGAATGTGCAGAAAAGAGATTGACGTGAGTATGAAGTATAACTAGATCATGTCTCATGAATAACAAGTGGCTTGTCTTCTCCTCCTCCCTCACCGCTCGCCAGCAGGCTCTGCGGGTCAAGGTCCTGCGCAGGCTCGCCGCCATCGGCGCGGTTTCTCTCAAGAACTCCCTGCACCTGCTGCCCGAGGGCGAAGGCTGCCGTGAACAGCTCTTTTGGCTGGCCCAGGAGGTGGAGGCCGAGGGAGGAGAGGCTGTGGTGCTGGAGTGCGCAGGACTTGGGAATGTCTCGGAAGCCGAGGCCCAGGGTCTTTTCCGGCGCGCCCGGGATGCCGACTATGCCGAGCTGGAGCAGGAGGCGGCCGAGGTTTCCGCGCGCCTCGCCGCGCGCACGGAGGATGACGCCGCGCGCCGGGAGGTTCGGGCCTTTCTGCGCAGGGCGGAGCGTCGTTTGGCCGCGCTGCGCGAGATCGACTTCTTCCCCTCGGGCCGTGGAGCCGCCTTGCGGGTAGCGCTGGAGGATTTGGTCCGGCGGCTGGAAGGGCGTGGGCAGAACGACGCGCCGCCCGCCTGCCGCCCCGAGGACTACACCGGCCGCACCTGGGTCACGCGCGAGCACCCGTACATCGACCGCCTGGCCTCCTTCTGGCTGGTGCGCCGCCGCGTCGACGCGGGCGCGGCCCTCCGCTTCCTGGCCGAGGGCGACGCCGTGGCGCGCGGGGCGGAGTTCGTCAGTTTCGACATGCCTGATGCGAACTTCACCCACCGTGGCGAACTGGTGACCTTCGAGGTGCTGGCGCAGGACTTCGGCCTCCGCGACGTGGCCGTGCGCCGCCTCATGGGCATCGTCAAGGCCATCGACCTGGCCGCCGACCTGCTGGAAGGGTCCGGCGAGGAAGGTGGGATGCCCGCAGAGGCCCGTGCCGTGAAGGACATGCTCGACGGGCTCATCAAAATTTCCAAGGACGATGCGGAACTGCTCGAACGGGCCATGCTGCTCTTCGACGCCCTGGCCGCGACGTACAACACCACAGGAGAATAAGATGAAGGACATCAGCATCCACGTGGCCGGGCTTATGGCCGCCGCCGCCCGCACCGCCCCCAAGGCCGGAGGCAAGGACTTCCTGGAGATCGTCGTGGTCTCCGCCGAGGCCGACCTGAAGGCCATTGCCGCTAAAATGGCCGAGTACGCGCCGAAGAGCACCAACGAGAGCTTTTGGCTGCGCGACGCCGACAACATCGCGAACGCCCACGCCGTGGTGCTCATCGGCCTGGCCAAGAGGGTGGCCGCCGGGTACGACTGCGGTGCGTGCGGATATCCCACCTGCAAGGAGTTTCTGGCCGCCCGTTCGCAGGAGGGCGGGGCCATCGACAAGCCCATGGGCTACAGCGGCCCGCACTGCGCCATGCGCATGATGGACATCGGCGTGGCGCTTTCCTCCGCCGCCAAGACCGCCAGCCTGCTGAGCGTGGACTGCCGCGTGCAGCAGCGCGTGGGCGCGGCGGCCCGGGCGCTCGGCATCATCAAGGCCGAGGTCGCCATGGGCATTCCGCTGGGCGTGTATGGCAAGAGCCCGTTCTTCGACCGCAAGGCCGCTCCCGCCCCTGGCCATTAGGAAGAGCGAGGACACCATGCGTCCCCTGGCGGCCCTGACAGGCCTGAACGCCGTGGGCTTCCTGGCCCGCTTCTCCTACGCCCTGGCGCGCAACCCGGTGCTGCCGCTCTTTGCGCTGTTCCTGGGCGCCGGGCCGGAGGCCGTGGGCCTGGCCGTGGGCATATCCACGGTGACGGGCATCTTTTTCAAGATGCCCGCCGGGGCGCTGTCCGACGTCATCGGCCGCAAGCGCACCATGCTGGCCGGACTTTTCGTGTTCGGCCTCTTGCCCTTCGCCTACCTGTTCATCGAGGGCTATCAGGCCCTCGTGGCGGTGCGCTTCGTCCATGGCTTGGCCACGGCCATCTACGGCCCCGTGGCCATGGCCGTGGTGGCGGAGATGGCGGGCGAGCGCCGGGGCGAGATGCTCTCCTGGTTCTCCTCGGTGATGATCGTCGGCACGCTTCTGGGCGCGCCCATCGGCGGCTGGATGCTCCACCATGACATCGGAGGGGGCGGCACCCCAGCCCCCGGCCTGTGGGACTTCCGCATGGTGTTCCTTGTCAGCGGCGTTGCGGGCATGGCGGCGCTGTTGCTCGGCCTGTGGCTGTTGCGCGGGCCGGAGGTCCATGCCAACAGCGGCGTGGGTCTTGCCGAACGCCTGGCCAAGTTTCGCCAGGGCATCCGCGAGGTGGTGGCCGACCGCCGCGTGCTGCTCACCTCGGCCATGGAGGGCGTGCAGAACATGGGCATGGGCGCGCTGGAGGCCTTTTTGCCCATCTACGCCGTCACCCGCGCGGGCTTAAGCGAGCTGGAGGCGGGCCTGCTCTGGGCCGTGCAGATCGTCATCACCATGCTCGCCAAGCCCATGCTGGGCAGGCTGGGCGACACGCAGGGCCGCAAGGCGCCCATCGCCTGGGGCCTGGCCTGCTGCGCCGTGGGTCTGGCCGCCGTGCCCTGGCTGGGGAGCTTTTGGACCCTTGCGGTGGCGGCCCTCGTCTTCGGCCTGGGCGAGGCGCTGGTGACTTCGTCCTCCGCCGCGCTGGTGGCGGACCTGTGCCGCAAGCGCCACTACGGCGCGGCCATGGGCACCTTCGGCACCATTTTCGACGTGGGCCACGCCAGCGGCCCCATCCTGGGCGGCGTGCTGGTGGCGACCCTCGATTATCGGTTGGCCTTTGCGGTTCTTGCTGTGATACTGCTGGTGGCGATCCCGGTATTTCTGGCCGGGGTGAGCCTTGGCGACAACTCTGATGATAACTCCGGCAACAACGCTGACAACAACACGGACCATGCGGCGAACGCATAGGGAGCGAACATGGGCAAGAAGGCGCTGACGGCGGGTGAATTGCGGCAGGAACTGGCGGGCGGCGCGCCGCCTTTGGTCATCGACGTGCGCCGGGCCGAGGACCGGGAAGCCGACGCCGAGGGCATCCCCGGCTCCCAGTGGCGCGATCCGGTGCTGCTGGAGGACTGGGCGGGCGGCATCCCCTCCGGGGCCAAGGCCGTGGTGTACTGCGTGCGCGGCGGCGGGGTGAGCCAGGGCGTGCAGGCTGCGCTGGCCCTGCGCGGCGTCGACGCCCGGTATGTGGAGGGCGGCCTGGAGGCCTGGCGCAAGGGCTGAGGCAGGGCGCGGCGCGCCCGGCATGGGCTTTTCCCCTCCACATAGCAGCACAGGAAACCGTATGGCCTCGACGACTCCCCCTCCTGCCACCGCACAGGCTCCCGCGCCCAGCGCCGTAGGCGCCTTCGCGCCCTCCGTTCCGTTCCGGGAGTTCTTCCGCTATTGGTTCCGGCTCGGCTTCGTCAATTTTGGCGGCCCGGCCGGGCAGATAGCCATGATGCACAAGGACGTGGTGGACGCGCGCGGC
>JAVBYL010000231.1 GCA_030824035.1 Humidesulfovibrio sp. | reverse complement strand
TGGCCAAGCACACCATCGACATCCTGGGCATGTTGCAGGAGAAGACCAGCAAGGGTCTGACCGACGAGGAGAAGAAGCTCCTGTGCGACATGCTGTGCGCCCTGCGCATGAAATACGTGAGCGCAACGAAATAGGAGCAAACAGCATGACCAAGCGCATTCCCGTTGGCCTGGTGGGCGTTACGGGCTATACCGGCATGGAACTGGCCCGCGTGCTTGCCGGGCATCCCGGCCTGGAGCTTGTCCGCGCCACGTCAAGGTCGGAGGCGGGCAAAAAGCTGTCCGTCCTGTATCCTTTCCTTTCCGGTCCCGGCGATTTGGGCCGCATGGGCGAGATCGTCGTTTCCCAGCCGGACCCGGCGGACCTTGCCGCCAACTGCAAGCTGGTGTTTTTGGCCGTGCCACACAAGACCGCCATGGAGATAGCCGCCGCCCTGCTGGACAAGGGCGTGAAGGTGGTGGACCTCTCGGCGGACTTCCGCATCCGTGACAAGGCCACATATGAGAAATGGTACGCCGTGGAGCACACCCAGGCCGCGCTGCTGGCCGAGGCCGTGTACGGCCTGCCGGAGCTGTACCGCGACAAGGTGCGCGCCGCGCGGCTCATCGCCAACCCCGGCTGCTACCCCACCTCCGCCATTCTGGGCCTGGCCCCGGCGCTGGAAAAGGGGCTGGTGCACACGGGCGACATCGTCATCGACGCCAAGTCCGGCACCAGCGGCGCGGGCCGCAAGGCCGCCGTGGGCACGCTGTACTGCGAGGTGGCCGACAGCTTCCGTGCCTATAACCTGACCAAGCACCGTCACACGCCGGAGATCGAGCAGGAGGTTTCCCTGCTGGCCGGAGAGGACATCGCGCTGTCGTTCAACACGCACCTGCTGCCCATCAGCCGCGGCATCCTGTCCACCATCTACACAAGGCTCAATAAGCCCACGACCCTGGCCGAGGTCCACGCCCTGTATGCCGCGCGCTACAAGGACCAGCCGCTGGTGCGCGTGCTGCCCGCCGGAACCCTGCCCGAAACCCGCTGGGTGCGCGGCACGATGTTCTGCGACATTGGCCTGGCCGTGGACGAGCGCCTGGGCAGGCTCATCATCCTTTCCGCCATCGACAACGTGTGCAGGGGCGCTTCCGGGCAGGCCGTGGCCAACGCCAACCTCATGCTCGGCCTGGACGAGCTGACCGGGCTGCCCACCGCCCCGTTGATGCCCTAAATGCCCTGGCGGTCCTGCGCATGAGCTGGCCGCAGCACTTCAAACCCAGCACAGGAGCCGCCATGTCCATCAAATCCTTCCTGCTTGCCCTTGCCCTCGTCGTCGTTCTGGCCAGCTCCGCTCTGGCTGGCGGCAAGGCCACCGTCCACTTTTTCGCCCTTCCCGATTCCGTGCCCGCGGTGGAGTTGGTGAAGCTGAACGGCTTTTTGAACCAGACGGCTGGCGGCTTCACCGCCATGCGCAGCCAGGGCGGCTCCATGATTTCCGGGGTCAGCGAGAGTAAAGAGGGCAACATGAGCTACCTTGTTGCGGCGGACAGGAACCTCTCCAAGGAGATCATGGCCTACGCCAAGGAAAAGCTCGGGCTGCCCACGCTGTTCATCCTGGTGTGGAAGGCCGACCGCCCCGGCCAGTAGCCCTCCCTCCCGGCATTCACGGCAATAAAAAAGCCCCCACGAAGCGTGCTTCGTGGGGGCTTTTTGGCGTGTGGAGCGTTGCCTAGGGGAGATAGGCTAGATGACGAGGTCGTCCTGCTTGATGCCCGCCTCCTCGGCGGCCTGCATCACATCGCGCAGAATTTGCAGGGTCTCCTGGGCCTCTTTGCGGTCCAGCTTGCGGATGGCGAAGCCCGCGTGGATGATGAGAAAGTCGCCGATGCCGACCTCCTCGTCCAGGATCATGATGGAGGCGTTGATGGTGGTGTCGCCCTCGCCCACGCGGCAGGTGGCGACGCCGTCGGAAATTTCGATGATCTCAGCGGGTACGGCTAGGCACATGGTTCTTTCTCCCTTTCGCGCGGGCCGGGCACGGCCTTCTTGGTGTAGCTGCCGCCAGCCTTGACGATCTCCTCCAGCACGAAGCCGATGTGCGCCTCCTGGCGCTCCTGGCTGATGGGGGAGAGCTCCAGGGCCATGGTGTGGTAGTCGAAGGGCTCCATGCCGATGATGACGGCGTCTGGCCTGTTGCCCACCAGCTCGCACATGATGAGCGTGTCCACCAGGTCGGTCTGGTGCATGGAGTCCTTGAAGGCCAGGCTCTTGCGCAGGTCCTCGCCGGTGAGGCGGTAGATGCTGCCAGCCGGGCCGGTGCCCAGCACGGCGTCGATGACGATGAGAAAATCGCAGTTCATGATGGGGTCCATGAGCCGCGTGCCCAGGGTTCCGCCATCCATGATGGTGACGTTTTCCGAGAAGTCGTACAGGCGTTCCATCTCTTCGGCGGCGCGCACGCCGATGCCTTCATCGGTGAAGAGGATGTTGCCCACGCCCAGGACGAGGATGCGTTTTGTTGTATCGCTCATTGCTCTCACGCTCGTGGTAAAAAAGGACGGGAACCCGGTCGCCCGGATTCCCGTCCATACATGGATGCTCTACGACTTACAACACCTTGATGCTGGTGGTCTCGCCGGTCTTGGCATCGAGCACGTGCACGCCGCAGGCGATGCAGGGGTCGAAGCTGTGGACCGTGCGGAGGATTTCCACCGGACGCTTGGGATCGAAGATCGGGGTTCCCATGAGGGCTTCCTCAACGGGGCCGAGCTTGCCGGCGGCGCAGCGGGGGCCAAGGCTCCAGGTGGAGGGCACCACGAGCTGGAAGTTCTCGATCTTGCCCTTCTTGATCTTGATCCAGTGGCTCAGCATGCCGCGGGGGGCCTGCACAAAGCCAACGCCTTCGGCTTCGCTGGGCATCTTCCACGGGGTGTACAGCTCGTTGTCGCCGCTCTTCACGTTGTTGACCAGGGCGTCAAGCCAGGTCTGCATCTGGTTGGCGATGACGAGGCACTCGATGCCGCGGGCAGCGGTGCGGCCCAGGGTGGAGAACAGCGCGTCGGCGCCGACGTTCAGGCTTTTCAGCACGAAGTTGACCGCATCGACCGTGGGCTTGTGGCCCTTGGCGTAAGCGACCAGCACGGTGGCCAGGGGGCCGGTTTCCATGGCCTCGCCGTCGTAGCGGGGGGCCTTCATCCAGGAGTAGCGGTCCTTGTCCTGGAGGTTGGTGTACTTGGGCTCAGTGACGCCCTGGTAGGGGTGCTTGGCCTGGTCGCCCACGTACCAGCTGTGCTTCACGTGCTCCATGATCTTGTTCTGGTCGAAGTTCTGCACTTTGGCGATGTCACGCTTCATGATGACGCCCTGGGGCAGGAAACGGGAGTTCAGGTCGTACTCGTCGGTGGGGAACTCGCCGCAGCTCAGGAAGTTGGTGGTGCCGCCGATGGAGGCCCAGTCTTTGTAGAAGCTGGCGACGGCGAGCAGGTCGGGGATGTAGAAGTCGCGGATGAAGCCGACGACTTCGTCGGTCAGGGCCTTGAACTCGGCCACGCGCTCAGGCTTCAGGGCGTCGTAGTTGGTCACGCCGCCAACGACGGTGAACTGGGTGTGCGGGTTCTTGGCGCCGAAGATGGCCATGGCGCGGGCGGCCTTCACCTGAACGTGCAGGGCCTTCAGGTAGTGGGCGGTGGCCATGAGGTCGGCCTCGGCGGGGAGGTAGTAGGCCTCATTGGGCTTGTCGCCCAGGAAGTAGGCATTGGTGAAGATGCCGAGCTTGCCGGAAGCGACCAGGGCGGCCAGCTTGTCCTGGACGGCCTTGTAGTACTCCGGGGTCTCTTTGCGGTTGGCATTGAGGCCGTTGGACAGCGCGGCGGTCTTTTTGGGGTCGGCCTTCAGGGCGTTGGCAACGTTGACCCAGTCGAGGGCGTGCAGGTGATAGAAGTGCACGATGTGGTCATGCAGGAACTGGGAGCCCATCACCAGGTTGCGCATGATGGTGGCGTTCTTCGGGATCTTCACCTTCACGGCGTTGTCGACCGCGCGGGTGCTGGCCAGGGCGTGCACGTAGGTGCAAACGCCGCAGGAGCGCTGGGTGAAGTGCTGGGCGTCGCGGGGGTCGCGGCCCTTGAGGATGATTTCCAGACCACGGAACAGCTGGGAGCTGCTGCGGACATCGACGATCTTGCCGTTTTCCACGGTGGCGTCGATGCGCAGGTGGCCTTCAATACGGGTAACCGGGTCGACGATGACGGGCCCGGAGTAGGTGCTCTTCGGGGTTACCTTGACCGGAGCGGCCTGGGGTTTGGAACCAGACATATTTTGTCCTCCTTGGATGATAGTCGTAGCTAAACGTTCAACAAATCCGGGAGTATGTCCCGGTCAGGCCTACTTCTGCTCTTCGTAGAAGGGGCTCATGGTATCCCAGAAGTTGGGCTCGCTGCAGCCGATGCAGGGGTGGCCGGCCTGAACAGGCCAGTTCACGCCGACACCCTTGTCCAGCGGGTTGAACTTCTTGGTGGGGCAGTTGTTGTAGGTGTAGGGGCCCTTGCAGCCGAGCTTGTACAGGCAGTAGCCTTTCTTGGCCTCGGGCGAGTTGAAGGAAGTGGCGAACTGGTCCTTTTCGAAGAAGGGCAGACGCTCGCACTTGTCGTGGACGGTCTCGCCGAAGAACACCAGGGGGCGCTTCAGGTCGTCCAGCTTGGGCAGGGGCTTCTTGTTGACCACGGTCTCGATGGCGGCGAGAACGGTGCCGACCAGGTTGACCGGGTTGGGCGGGCAGCCGGGCACGTTGATGATGGTGGCCTTGGGGAACACGTCGGCGATGCCCTTGGCGTCGGTCGGGTTCGGCTTGGCGGCCTGCACGCCGCCGTAGGTGGCGCAGGTGCCGTAGGCGATGGTGGCCAGGGCGCCGGGCACGACCTTTTTGCAGATGTCGAGCATGGTGTGTCCGCCAACCATGCCGTAAACGCCGTTGTCCTTCATGGGGATGGCGCCTTCAACCACGCACAGGTAGGGCTTCTTCATGGCGTCGTGCAACGCCTTCTCAGCCATTTCACCGGCGGCGGCCATGATGGTCTCCTGGTATTCCAGGGAGATGACATCAAGGATAAGCGCGTCGATGTAGGGGGCGGCAGTGCGCAGGATGGACTCGGAGCAGCCCGTGCACTCTGCGTTGTGCAACCAAATCACGGAAGGACGATTGTCAGCGGTGAGAGCCGCGGCAATCTTGGGAGCGAACGCCGGACCCATGCCCATGGCCGCAGCGATGGTGCCGCAGAATTTCATGAAGTCGCGGCGGGAAACGCCACGCTCTTCCAGGCGTTTCTCTGCGCCGGCCAAGCCATGTCCTACGGAAACCTTCATACAACACCTCCAGATTGATATGAATGATACGAAACGTGGAACGCCTTTTCTTGCCAAGTTACCCTCGTGGCACAAAATCTGAAAAGATGCCACGAACACCACACGATCTCAAAAAAAATGTTAAGGCAGATCAGCGGTTTAGATGCCGAAGCTGTACACCGATCAAATCGCAAAGGCAATAGGGGTTTGATAAAATTCGAAGGTTGTC
>JAVBYL010000103.1 GCA_030824035.1 Humidesulfovibrio sp. | reverse complement strand
CCTCGGTTGAACTCCTGCGCCAGCCGCAGCGAGCCGGGCCGCTTGGCCGGAAAGCAGGCGTGCAGGTGCTTCGTCTCCAGCGGCGGCAGGAGAAACTCGATGCGCTCCTGGGCCTGCCGGGAAATGCGCCGGGCGTAATACCGCCCCACGTGCAGGTCCGCCACGATGAGATCCACGCGCCCGGCCAGCAGCATGCGCAGGTTCGCCTCGTCGTCCTTGGCGTATTCCCGCTTCAGGTCCGTGCGGGCGTCGAAAGCCGGTTCGTTCACATAGCCGCGCACCACGCCGATGCGGTAAGGCCGCAGGCTGTCCAGGCCGCACCAGGAGATGTCCTTGTTGGCGCGCAGCTTGAAGAAGCCCAAGGGGCCGCCGGGGAAGGGGTCGGAGAACAGAAACGTCCGCTTCAGCTCCTCGGAGGGGTACTCCGGCAGGTAGCCGTCCACCTCGCCGTGCTCCGCCTTGTACAGCACACGGCCCCAGGGCATGAACTCCAGGCGCAGGGTGTGCCCGGCCCGGGCCAGGGCCTCGCGCGCCACCTCGGCCACGTAGCCCTGCCGTGGCAAATCCGGGCCGATGTACGGCTCCCAGGGCGTTGTGGCCAGCACCACCTCACGGGCCTCCAGCGGGGCGGCCAGGCCGCAAGCCAGCGCCGCCACCAAAAGGGTGGCCAAAAGTGGGGCGCGCCGGGCAGCGCGGAATGGGACAGCCCGGAACAGGATAGCCCTGAGGAAGGAGGCCCGAAGCAGGGCGGCACATCGGATCATGCCCCCAATATGCCGCCCGTGGCGCGCGCTGTCAATGTGCTCAGGCTCGTCGGTGTGCTATTGGCAGGTGCGGTCCAGCTCCGTGAGCGAGGAAGCCAGGCTGGACAGCCCGCTGGACCGGGCGAAGAGCACCGGCTTGCTGGCGTTTTTGCACAGCCGCTTCACCGTGGCGCAGGCGTCGTGGCTCACGCAGTCCACGGGGCACACCACCGCATCCGCGCGGGAAAGCAGCTGCCGCAGGTGCTGGCCGGACTGCTCCAGGCCGCCGTCGTGGTGCAGCACCTCGCAGCCGAACCGCTGCCCCAGCTGGCGGTACTGCCCGCGCAGGCCCGTTTGCCCGCCCACGTACAGCACGCACTTGCCGCGCAGCCTGGGGCACGGGCAGGACTCCGGGCTTTGGCAGCTCTGCGCGCAGGAGGGGCCGGCGCAGTTCTTGTCGCAGGAGCCCGCCTTGCCCGCGCCGCCACAGGAATCCGCTGTTCCGCCCATGCTCTCCAGCAGGGCCAGCTCCAGGGCGCGCACTTCCTGGTCGCGCTGGTCCAGCTCGCGCCGCAGGGCCGATTCCTCGCGGTAGGCGTTCTCGATGAGCGTGGCCTGCCTGCGCGTGGTGGCCTCGGCCTGCACGGCGCGGTCGCTCATATCCTGCAACTGGTGCAGCAGGGCCTCGCGGTCGCGCTCCAGCTCAACGACGGCCCGGTTCTCCAGCACCTCGCGCAGGCTCAGGCGCTCGCGTTCGGCCTGTTCGCGGCGGGTGCGCTCCACGCTCAGCTGGCGGTCCAGCTCCAGGTTGCGGCGCTTCCACACGGCCACGGCCTCGCGCAGCACGCGCTTGCGTTCCGCCAGGGCTCCGGTCAGGCGCTCCACCTGGGCCTGGGCTTCGGTCAGGCGGCGCAGGTCGGCGCGGGTGCTGGCGCCCACCAGGTGCGAAAGCATGTGCACCTCGCCGTACACCTGGGCCAGCATGGTGGGCGAGGCGAGGGGGTGGCGCATCACCGACCAGAACGCGCCGGGGATGTCGCCCGCGTCGGCCATGGTGGTCCAGAGCTCCCAGATGGCGTCGTCGGTCTTGGCGGCGGCGAAGCGCTTGAGCTGGCGGGCGAACTTTTTGTCCAGGTACTTCTGAATGACGCGGGCGGGGCGCTCCGGGTGCCTGGACAGGCTGACGAAGGCGCCGTGGCGTTCGTAGTCCGTGGCGTTTTCCGGCAGCATCAGCCCCACGCGGGTGGTGAGCTTGCGCAACTCGGCGTTGGAGAGGCAGGTGCCCACGACCGGGCAGTGGTAGTCCGTCAGTTCCCAGAGGTTACGTTTCAGCATGGGGGTTCCTTGTCTCCGTACATATTCAGGGGTGGGGAATGTGGCCCGTTGGCCTGTGTGACGTGTCTTATTGAAAATGAAGTTCATTGTCAACTACCGGCTTTGGGCCGCGTGGTTGAGCGCAATGCGTTGGCTTACGCACGGGAGTGGGTGATACTCCCGGGGCTTGCCAACGCGCGCGGGGCCGACTAAGCAAGCCTGCTCCGGGTGCGTGCGCGGCACGGCCATGATTATCCCCCCCAACAGGAGCATAGAATGCGAAGCGTGTGTGTTTTTCTCGGCTCGAACCCAGGCGCCAACCCCAATTACCTGCTGGCGGCCCGCGCCATGGGCAAGGAATTGGCCCGGCGCGGCCTGACCTGCGTGTACGGCGGCTCCAACGTGGGGCTCATGGGCGCGCTGGCTGGCGCGGCTCTGGAGGCGGGCGGCAAGGTCATCGGCGTCATCCCGGAGGCCCTGCGCCAAAAGGAGCTGGCCCACACCGGCCTCACGGAGCTGCATGTGGTGGCCTCCATGCACGAGCGCAAGGCCATGATGGCCGAGCTTTCCGACGGTTTTGTGGCCCTGCCCGGCGGCATGGGCACGCTGGAGGAGCTGTGCGAGATGCTCACCTGGGCGCAGCTGGGCTTCCACAAGAAACCCTGCGGCCTGCTGGACGTGGACGGTTACTACGCCGGGCTTGCGTCCTTCTTCGACCACACCGTGGCCGAGGGCTTTGTACACGCCGCGCACCGGAGCATGCTGCTCACCGCCGCCACCCCTGGCGAACTGCTGGAGGGCTTTGCCAGCTATGTGGCCCCGGTGGTGAACAAGTGGATCGAGCGGCCCCAGGCCCTGTAAGACGTTTTGCCTTGGATGTTCCAAGGCGGCGGCCAAGAGAGGGGCTGGGCGGACATCACCGCTCAGCCCTTTTTGCATGGCGGATTCAGCGGTGGCGGGTCAGGGGGCGTGCTCGGCCTGGGCCAGGGCAGCGGGAATGTGCGCCATGAGCTCGGCCACCTGGGTGGCGGGCGTGGGCTGGGCCAGCTGGCCCAGCAGGCGGTTGGCCAGGGCGGCGGTGGCGCAGGCGCTTGTCATGTCGCGCCCGGCCATCAGCAGGGCCGTCACCATGCCGGTGAGGGTGTCGCCGGTGCCGCCGATGGCCTCCATGGCCGGGGTGCGCGGGCCGGGGATCTCCCGCTCCACCTCGCCCCCGTGCACCACCAGGTCCGTTTCGCCCTTGATGAGCAGGGTGCGCGCCGCGCCGCCGCTGTCCCAGGCGCGCCGGGCCAGGGCCGGGGCCTGCTCCCCCTCGGCCAGCAGAAAACCCCGCGTGTAGAACGGGTGCGGAGCCATCTCGTCGGCCAAAAAGGCCAGTTCCCCGGCGTCCGGGGTGAACAGGTCGTACTCGCGCGCCTGCCCGCTCATCTTGGCGGCGTACATGAACCCCGCATCGGCCACCAGCAGGGGGCGGCGGGGCAGGGCCTGGGCGGCCAGGAACACGCGGTCGTGCCCCGCCAGGTCCGGGAACAGGTAGTGGAAGGTGAGGCCGCGCGGGGCCAACTGCGGCAGGTGGGCCGAAAGGTGCGCGTAGGCACGCCCGCTGCCGTGCCCGCGCCCGGCATCACCGGCCAGCAGCGCCTGGGGTGGGGCGATGCCCAGGGCGACCGTGGCGGCGCAACAGGCCGCCAGCAGGGCCGGGGTTCCCCGGCGCACCGGCAGTTCCAGCAAACCCACGCGCAGGGTGTCGCCCGAGAGGGTGCAGGCGCCCTCCATGAGCCCGGCGCTTTCCTCGGGCACGGTGCCCACCACAAGCCAGGGTGCGCTCAAGCGGTTTTCTCCGTGTCCGCGTGGCTGGGCATCATCCGCCGGGCCTCCTGGAAGGCCAGCTCCAGCGCATAGGAGCACAGCGTTTGGCCATGCTCCGCCGGGGTGGGGCACTGCGCCAGGGTGCGGCCCACCATGAGCTCCGCCAGGGCCGGAACGTCCGGGCAGCCACCGCCGGAGATGTTCACGATGCGGCCGCTGGCCTTCTCCACGGTGATCTTCATGTTCGCGGCGCGCACCATGAGCCACGCGCCGAAGTCCGTGGTGCGGTAGAGCGAGACGGGCTCGAGCATGCCCGCGCGCACCGGGGCTGCGGCAAGCGGCGTTATGCCTACTGCCGTCAGCGCCCGGCGCGCGGCGGGCTCGTGCACCAGGGGGAACTCCACCACCATGTCGCAGCCGGTGCGCATGTCGGGCGGGGGGCCCATGACGCGCACGGCGAACCCGGCGGCCTTGAGCGCCGTCTCGGCGCGGATGACCTCGGCGGTGTGCTCGAAGGCCAGCACGCCGCGCTCGCCGGAGGCCTCGGTGGCGTTCTTTTTGGCGCGCCCGAAGGGAAGCCTCACGGCTTTTCCAGCACCAGGCGGACGGTGCCGCCCTCCTCTGTGGAGGAGGCGAGCCGCCAGCCCTTGCTCTTGGCGGCGCGGGATACGTTCTCCGGGCTGGCACCGCAGTCAGTGAGCACCTCGATGCGGCCCTGGCCGGCCTTGTCCATCATGTCAGAGACATCCAGCACGGGCTGCGGGCAGGAAAGGCCGCGCGCGTCGACGAGAATGGCGTCGCTCATGTGTGTGCTCCTAGGCTTTTTTGAGGTTGGTGACGCCCACAAAGAGGCAGAAGGCCAAAGCGCCGAAGGTGGCGATGACGCCGTTGGGGCCCAGCCCAGCCGGGGAGCTGGCCCAGCCCATGTTGTGCGCCAGGCCCGCGGCCACCAGCATGCCCACCACGAATATGGCGGAGTCGCCGTCGCCCTCGCCCGCCAGGATGAGCTGACGGCCCGGGCAGCCACCGGCCAGGGCGAAGGCCAGCCCGGCCACGGCCATGCCCAGGAAGTTCCACACGGCCAGGGTGTGGGCCACGGGCTGGCCCGTGAAGCCCGGCTTGAACTGGCCCAGCAGGAAGTTGGCGGCAAAGGCCACGACGGTGAAGGCGATGACGCCGCTCAGCAGGTGGACTTGACGGAACAGGAACAGGTCGCGCAGGGCGCCCATGGTGCAGAAGCGGCTGCGCTGCGCCAGCACGCCGATGCCCAGGCCCATGCCCAGGGAGATGAGCAGCGGGGCGTGGGCCGCGCCGGGGCCCTTCACCGAGGCCCAGAGCCAGCTGAGGGTGGCCGGGGCAACAACAGGAGTTGCGCCCGGAGCAATGGCCGAAGCGGCAGCCGGGAGAACAGCCTCCGCCGGGGGGAAGGCGATGCGCACCACCAGCAGCACCACGGCGGCCAGGGCCAGCATCAGCCCAGCCGTACGCGTTTGCCCCTGGGCGCGGCCAAGGGAGAAACCGGCCTTGAAGAAGCGCGTGCCCACAAACACGCCCGCGGCCAACCCGGCGATGCCGAACAGCGCGTTGCCGTCGCCACCGGCCAGGCGCAGAAAGGCGCGCCAGGGGCAGCCCAGGAAAATCAGCGCGCCCGTCATGGCGCACATGCCCAGGAAAAAGCGGGTGGC
>JAVBYL010000246.1 GCA_030824035.1 Humidesulfovibrio sp. | reverse complement strand
CCGGGGATTTCATAGGGCTGCTCCACCCGGTGGGAGGTGCGGCTGGCGATGATGACCTGGTCGATGTCGCGGGTGAAGCGGATCTCCTCCACCGAGAGCAGGGTGTGGTCGTGGCGACCGGCGATTTGGGTCGGAGACTCCAGGCCAAGGCTGTGGGCAAAGGGGATGTTGACGGAGATGTAGCGCCCACCCGCGTCCTTGAGCCAGGCGATGTCCGGCATGTTGTCCAGCAGGGCTTGCAGGCGGCGGCGCGATTCCTCGGTGCGGCGGTTGGCCTTGGCCAGCTCCTCGGTGCGCTCCAGCACGCGGTGTTCCAGCAGGCTGCGCGACTCCTGCAACAGGGCCGAAAGTTGCCGGGCCTCGGTGACATCCTGCATGCTGAGCAGCAGGGCCGGGCCCAGGGGCAGCTGCCTGGGCGGTTCTGGCGATGCCAGCACCTGCCGCAGGGCGGAGAAGTTGAGCTCGTAGCTGCGCTGCTGCGACCCGGCTCCTGGCAAACTCAGCTCCACGCTGGCGTGCCCCTGCTGCTGCGCCTCGGCCTGGGCCTGGCGCAGCGCGGCCTCGTGTGCGTTCCAGCCGGGCAGCTCCGCCAGGGCGTGGCCCGTTGGTGGTGTGCGCCAACCGGCATCCGTGGCGGTGCGGAAGTGCCTGTTGGCCCGGAGAATATGTCCTTTGGCATCCAGAACCGCCTGCGCCAGGGGCATTTCCTCCAAGGCCACGGCCAGTTGTCCGGCCATGGACTGGGCTTCGTCCAGGGCGGCCTGGACGTGCCGCGCCGCGAGGTCCGCTTGGGCCCGCCGCCTGAACTCCCGCAGCAGCAGGCCCAGCCCGGCGAGGATGGCCAGGCTGGCGGCCAGGCTGGCGGCCAGGTTCCTGCGCGTCAGGGCGTTGATGCCGGAGGACTTGAGGACAAAATGTTCCGGGGTGGAGAGGAAGATGGTCCAGGTGTCGCCGGGCAGGCGCACGCTGGCCCAGCTGACCAGCTCCATGGGTGAGGTGGCCGACCAGCTGTACCGCCCCCGGCCATCGGTGACGTCCCGCACGGCCCGCTCCAGCAGGTGCAGGTTCCGCGCGCCTTGGCGTGTTTGGCGCGCAACGGTCTGCTCCAGGTCCAGGGCAGGGGGCTCCGTGGTTCTGCGGTCGTGCAGCAGGCCCTGGCGGGTCCAGATGAACAGCTGGCTTTGCGGGGAGGAGGGCGTCAGCCTTTGGATCTTGCGCAGGGTGCGGCTGATGCCTTGCGTGAGGCTGTGGCCGTCCTCCGAGGCGCTGGCCATGTCCAGGCTGGCGGCTTGGGCGATGTGCGCCGCGATGCTGCTTTGGCGCGCCTCCCAGGAGCTGAGGGCGGCCTCGCGCATGTGCTCGATATCGGAAAGGGCGTGCCACCAGACCCCCACAAGCAGCGCGGCGGCACACAAAACGGCGCAGATTGCCTGGCGCCGCAGGGGATTGGAGGCAGAGGAGAAGGACACGCCTGACATCCTTGATGGAAATGATGCTCTGCCTCAGTAACGGAAGCCTGAGGCAACCGCAAGGCGGGCAGGGCGTTTTGGCAAGAAAAGGCTCCGGTCCCCTCCCTAGACGACCGGAGCCTTGGCCGCGCACAGTGGGCGGCAAGTGCTTCCCTTATCGGGTTTTGCCTCGGCGTGCTTTAGGTTCGTCTATGGCCATGGGCAAAGAAAAAGGCCGGACGCGAACGCCCGGCCTTGTCAACCACGTGAGGTCGTGGACTATTTCTTCTCGTCTTTCTCTTCGACCTTGTCGGCCACGGCGCACTCGGTGGTGAGCAGCAGGCTGGCCACGGAGGCGGCGTTCTGCAGGGCCACGCGGGCGACCTTCTTGGGGTCGATGACGCCAGCGGCCACCAGGTCGGTGTACTCGCCGGTGGCGGCGTTGAAGCCGAAGGCGCCCTTGCCTGCGCGGACCTTCTCCACAACCACGGAGCCTTCGAAGCCCGCGTTGGCGGAGATCATGCGCAGGGGCTCTTCCAGGGCGCGGCGGATGACCAGCACGCCAGCGGCCTCGTCGTCGCCGTCGACCTTGAGGCCGTCCAGCACGGAGGACACACGCACGAAGGCGGTGCCGCCGCCGGGGATGATGCCTTCCTCAACGGCCGCGCGGGTGGCGTTCAGCGCGTCTTCCACGCGGGCCTTCTTCTCCTTCATTTCCACTTCCGTGGCGGCGCCAACCTTGATGACGGCCACGCCGCCGATGATCTTGGCCAGGCGCTCCTGGAGCTTTTCCTTGTCGTAGCTGGAGGTGGTGATGGAGATCTCGCCCTCAATCTGATTGATGCGATTCTTGATGCTCTCCTTGGTGCCAGCGCCATCGACGATGGTGCACTTTTCTTTGTCCACCGTGATGTGCTTGGCGCTGCCCAGGCTGTCGGCGCGCACCTTGTCCAGGGAAAGGCCGATGTCCTCGGACACGACCTGGCCGCCGGTGAGCACGGCGATGTCTTGCAGCATGGCCTTGCGGCGGTCGCCGAAGCCGGGGGCCTTTACGGCGCAGACCTTGAGGGTGCCGCGCAGCTTGTTCACCACCAGGGTGGCCAGGGCCTCGCCGTCAACGTCCTCGGCGATGATCATGAGCGGGCGGCTCATCTTCACCACCTGCTCCAGCACCGGCAGCAGCTCCTTCATGTTGCTGATCTTCTTCTCGGAGATCAGGATGAGGGCGTCGTCGAACTCGCAGGTCATCTTTTCGGTGTTGGTGGTGAAGTAGGGGGAGAGGTAACCGCGGTCGAACTGCATGCCCTCGACGACGTCGAGGACGGTCTCCATGTTCTTGGCTTCCTCAACGGTGATGACGCCCTCTTTGCCCACCTTGTTCATGGCCTCGGCGAGGATGTCGCCAATGGCCTGGTCGCTGTTGGCGGAGATGGTGCCAATCTGGGCGATTTCCTTGCGGTCCTTGGTGAACTTGGTGATCTTGCCCAGCTCGGCCACGATGGCTTCCACGGCCTTGTCGATGCCGCGCTTGACGCTCATGGGGTTGCGACCGGCGGCGACGAGCTTCAGGCCCTCGCCAAAAATGATCTGGGCGAGCACGGTGGCGGTGGTGGTGCCGTCGCCAGCCACGTCGTTGGTCTTGGAAGCGACTTCCTTGACCATCTGGGCGCCCATGTTCTCGAACTTGTCCTCAAGGTCGATCTCCTTGGCCACGGAGACGCCGTCCTTGGTGATGGTGGGCGCGCCCCAGGACTTCTGGATGACGACGTTGCGGCCCTTGGGGCCCAAGGTGACTTTCACGGCGTTGGCAAGCTTGTCCACACCGATCTTCAGCCCAGCGCGGGCGCTTTCTTCAAAACGAATGGTCTTGGCCATGTCGGATGCTCTCCTGTTTTAGCGGATTCGGCGCGGTTGGCCGGTTATTTCTCGATGACGGCCAGGATTTCTTCCTGGCGCATGATGACGCATTCCTCACCGTCCATCTTGAACTCGGTGCCGGCGTATTTGGCGAACAGGACCACATCGCCCTTCTTCACCTGCATCTTCACTTTCTCGGTTCCGGGGCCAGCGGCCACAACGGTTCCGCGCATGGGGCGCTCTTTGGCGCTGTCGGGGATGTACAGGCCGCCAGCGGTCTTCTCTTCCTCGGGCAGGCGCTGGATGATGACGCGGTCGTGCAACGGCTTCAGCTTCATTATGAATCCTCCTGAACAGATTATGTGGTGTTGGCGCCGCCCGGCCCGGGCGCGCGGCGACTGAGGTCGTCGACGCCTTGGCGTGTTGGTCGCGGCGCTTGGGAAGGTAAGCAGCAAGGGGGGGATGTCAACGGCAAGGGCGCGATTTTTTTTGTCGCGCAGTGCAGTTTTAAGGCGGCCGGGGGGCAAGAGGTTCCCCCCGGCGCGATCAGGTGATTGTGTGCAAGTGGGCGGGCGCGGGCTACAGGCCCTTGCCCAGGGCTTCCGCCAGGCCGGGGATGGTGTAGTCCTCCGGCTGGATGTGCGGCCGGAAGCCATAGCGCGTGAGGGTCTTGGCCGTCACGGGCCCGATGCAGGCCAGCTTGACGCCGGGGTACAGGCGCAGCGCCTCCAGGGGGACCAGGTCGAAGAAGTTCTCCACCGTGCTGGAGCTGGTGAAGGTGATGGCCTGGATTTTTCCGGCGGCCAGGGCGTCCAGAATCTCCGTGGGGTCCTGCTGGGTGAGCCTGGTTTCGTACACGGGCAGGATGCGGACGTTGGCTCCGGCGCGGGCCAGTTCCTCCGGCAGCACCTCGCGGGCCACCTTGGCGCGCGGAATCAGCACATTTTTGCCCGCAATGCCGCGCTCCAGGAGCCCGGCGACGATTTCCTCGGCCACGTACTTGGGCGGAACAAAGTCCGGCAGCACGCCGCGCGCCTTCAGCTCATCCGCCGTGGCGGGCCCGATGGCCGCAACGCTGATGCCGCCCAGGGCGCGGGTGTCCAGGCCGATTTCGCCCAGCTGGTTCCAGAAGTGCTTGACTCCGTTCACCGAGGTGAAAATGACCCAGTCCACGCCGCCCAGGGTCAAAATGGCTTGCTCGACCTCTTCGTAGTCGTCCAGGGGCTCCACGGTGATGGTGGGGAACTCGTACACGCAGGCGCCCATGTGGCGCATCAGGTCGGCCAGGTCGCTGGCCTGCTCGCGGGCGCGGGTCACCACAACGCCCTTGCCGAGCAGGGGCTTCTTTTCGAACCAGGAGAGTTTGCTTGCCAGGGAGCACACGCCGCCCACGATGATGATGCTGGGCGCGGCGAACTTGCGCTTCTCCGCCTCGGCGGCAACGTTCTCCAGGGTGCTGACCATGCTTTCCTGGTTGCAGCGCGTGCCCCAGCGCACCAGGGCCACGGGGGTGTCCTTGCTGCGGCCTCCGGCCATCAGGTTGCCCGCTATCATGGGCAGGTTCTTTACGCCCATGTAGAACACAAGCGTGCTGTTGCTCTTGGCGTACACTTCCCAGTTGTGGCCGGTCTCCTCCTTGGTGGGGTCCTCGTGGCCGGTGATGAAGCAGACGCTGGTGGTGAAGTCGCGGTGGGTGACGGGGATGCCCGCGTAGGCCGGTGCGGCCACGCCAGCGGTGACGCCGGGGACCACCTCGAAGGCGATGCCCTCGGCCACCAGCTCTTCGGCCTCCTCCCCGCCGCGCCCGAACACGTACGGATCGCCGCCCTTGAGGCGCGCCACGCTCTTGCCCTCCTTGGCCTTGGAGATGATGAGCGCGTTGATCTGGTCCTGGGGCAGGGTGTGGTCGCCGCCCTTTTTGCCCACGTAGATGATCTCCGCGTCCTTGCGGGCGTATTTCAGGAACTCCTTGTTGGCGAGGTAGTCGTACACCACCACGTCGCAGGTCTCGATGAGCTCCTTGGCCTTGACGGTGAGCAGGCCGGGGTCGCCGGGGCCTGCGCCGATGAGATACACTGTGGACATGCGGTACTCCGGGCCTAGCTGGGCCGAATCATGTTCATGGCGCGTCCGTCGGCCAAGACCACCGAGGTCTCCACCTGCCGCGCCGGGATGTTCCAATAGATTCGCAGAAGTCTTTCCTTTTCCTCGTGCGAGGTCAAGGTGAAGCCGTTTTTCTCGTAGAAG
>JAVBYL010000323.1 GCA_030824035.1 Humidesulfovibrio sp. | reverse complement strand
GCCATCGGCGTGGCCGAGCCCGTCTCCGTGGTGTGCACCACCCACGGCACCGGCCAGGTGGCGGACGACGTGCTGACCAAGGCCGTGCGCGAAGTGTTCGACCTGCGTCCGTACTTCATCCTGAAGCGCCTGGACCTGCGCCGCCCCATCTACAAGCTGACCACCAACTACGGCCACTTTGGCCGCGAGCTGCCCGAGTTCACCTGGGAAGCCACCGACGCCGCCGCCGACCTGAAGACGGCCTGCAAGCTGTAGTTTTAATTCCCACGACCATCGCCAGCGGGGCGGGGAGCTTTCGCGCTCCTCGCCCCGCTTTTATTTGCGTGCGGCCTAGTGTAAGTAACCGCCCATGACCACCTCCACCTCTCCCCCGACCTCCGCAGCCCAGGCCGCCCTGCACCGCGCCATCGATCTGCGCCTGCTGCCCTACCTGTTTTTGCTGTACGTTGTGGCGTACCTGGACCGGGTCAACGTCTCCTTCGCCGCGCCCTCGCTGAGCCACGAGCTCGGCTTTTCCAGCAGCGTGTTCGGCCTGGGGGCCGGGGTGTTCTTCGCGGGGTATGTGCTGTGCGAGGTGCCAAGCAACCTCATTTTGCGGCGGGTGGGCGCACGGCTGTGGATCGCCCGCATCATGGTCACCTGGGGGCTGGTGGCCTGCGGCATGGCGCTGGTGCACGCGCCCTGGTCGTTCCACACGCTGCGCTTCCTGCTCGGCGTGGCCGAGGCGGGCTTCATGCCCGGCATCATCTACTACCTCACCCTGTGGTACCCCGCGCACCGGCGTGCCCGGGCCGTGGCGCTGTTCATGGCCGCAACCCCGGTGGCGGGCATCATCGGCGGGCCGCTTTCCGGCCTGCTGCTGGAAATGCACGGGGCGCTGGATATCTCCGGCTGGCGCTGGATGTTTTTGCTGGAGGGCATCCCCGCCGTGCTGCTGGGCTTTTCCGTGCTGTGGCTGCTGCCGGATGGCCCGGCCCAGGCGCGCTGGCTGGCCCCGGCGCAGCGCGAGGCGCTGGCAGCGGAACTGGCTGCCGATACTGCCGCCAATGTGGCTGCCGCCAATGTGGCTGTCGGTAGGGCTGTCGAACCCGGGGCGGAGACTGTTCACGGCCTGGGCGGCGTGCTGGCGGCCCTGTTGCGCGATGGCCGGGTGTGGCTGCTCAGCCTGGGCTACTTCGCCCTGTGTGTGGGCATGTATGGCCTGGTGATGTGGATGCCCACGCTCATCGGCGAGATTTTGGGGCCTGGGGCCGGGCCGGAGCGCGTGGGGCTGCTCTCGGCCATTCCGTACCTGGGCGGGGCGCTGGGCATGGTGCTCATCGGGCGGCACTCCGATTCCACCCAGGAGCGGCGCTGGCACACGGCCGGGCCGTTGTTCGTCAGCGCGGCGGGGTTTGTGCTCAGCCTGCTGCCGGGCATGTTCCCCTGGCTTGGGGGCCTGGCCGGGGCCTGGTGGAGCCTGGGCTGCTTCACCGTGGCCACCATTGGCCTGTGGGGCATGCTGGGGCCGTTTTGGACCATCCCCACCGGGTTCTTGTCCGGCGCGGCTGCGGCGGGCGGGGTGGCGCTCATCAACTCCGTGGGAAATTCGGGCGGCTTTGTGGGGCCCACGCTGGTGGGCTATGTGCGCGACGCCACGGGCAGCCACGTCATGGGCTTTTTGTTCATCGCGGTGGTGATGGTGGTGGGCGGTTGCGCCATACTGCGGGTGACGCGGGAATGCTGACTACAAGGGCTGAACAATAGATAAGCATGTTTATCGTGGGGGGGGAGGTTATGCATATAGCAAAGGTAGCAAACTATTACGGGCTTGGTGAAAAGCGAAGCGAACACAATAATCCAGATCGATATTTGGACACCATAGAACTGATTGTCGACGATGTACCCGTAAGAATAATACAAAATCATGACGCAATAAATACAAAACCAAGGCACACTTGCTTAGAGTATACGACAAGGATAGAGACAAATGAACCAATTGAGGCAAAAGAGTTTAAAGAAATTGTCGAAAACATTTGCTTACTACTGAAGTTTGCTTCCATGTCACAAGTTGTGCCTTTTGAATATTCATCGGATGGCATTAATTTCTCTGCCGAGTCGGTTATGGGTGCATGCATCCGGTCCAGACCAGTACTTGAGATATACGACGGCGCAAATGTACGTAATTTTATAGAATTAACATGGCTGAAATTCAAAGAACACAAAAAGGCACGAAAACTGAATGCCATCATTGACATGCTCAGCATAGCAGAAGAATTAGGACAAGTACTGGAGGTTCGCCTGGCAATAGTCTTTATGCTGCTCGAAAGTCTTAAGAGCACATACGCCAAGTCTTCTGGGCTCGAATTTGTTAAGGGTAAGTTCAGAAATACCCACCCCCCATATTCAGGGGACCCAAAGAATGCTGATGGATACTCATTTAAAGAACTACTTAACGAGATGCTTTGTTCCGTTGGCATGAAGCGAAACGTCTCTAGCATCATCAAACTGAGAAATGACATTTTCCATTCGGCAATCTCCGAACAGCCACATGAGGAACAAAGGAAAACCTATGAGGATTGCCAGGATTTGGCTCGAGAGTACTTGCTACGCCTTCTTGAATACCATGGGCAATCATTTACATACAAATCAAGGTGCATAGAAGTGATACACACCTAAAGCTAAGCCAAACAGGTCAGCCATCTGGCGGCGGGGGGTCTGGGGGGAGGTAGCGCCTCCCCCCAGTTCATTCTACTTCCACACCTGCATGAACCCGGCGCTGTCGCCGCCTTGGTCGATGTGGCGGATGAGGGCGCTGCCGAACACGGCGGCGTCGACGAGGCCCGTCAGCTCCTTCAGCTGGTCGGGGTGCTTGAGGCCGAAGCCCAGGGCCACCGGGATGTCGAACACGGCCTTGGCCTGGGTCAGCCCGGCGCGGATGGCGCCCGGCAGGCCGGTGTCGAAGCTCGACTGCACGCCCGTGGTTCCCAGCACGGAGACGAAGTAGGCGAAGCCGCGCCCGTTCTTGGCGTACAGGGCCATGCGCTCGGCGCTGGTGTTCAGGCCCACCAGCGGGATGAGGTCCAGCCCGCGCGGCTCGAAGGCGGCGCGGATGTCGGCGGACTCCTCAAAGGGCACATCGGCCAGGATGACGCCGCTGACGCCAGCGGAGGCCGCATCGAGGGCGAAGCGGTCCAGGCCGTACTGCAGCACCGGGTTCAGGTAGCCCATGAGCACCAGCCCGGCCTTGTAGCGGCCCTTGCGCAGGCCCAGCTCGTTCAGAATCCATTTGAGGTTCACGCCGTTTTCCAGGCACTGGAGGGAGGCGTGCTCCACCACGGGGCCATCGGCCACCGGGTCGGAGAAGGGCATGCCGATCTCGATGACATCGGCCCCGGCGGCGTCGAGCTGGTCGATTTCGTCCCAGAAGCGGGCCTTGTCAGGGTAGCCGGCGGGCAGGAAGGGCACAAGGGCCACGCGGCCCTGGGCGCGGGCGGCCTCGATGCGTTTGGTCAGGTAGGATGCGCTCATGGTATGGCCCCCTAGGCCTTCTTGGCCAGATAGTCGTTGACGATGTCCAGGTCCTTATCGCCCCGGCCGGAGAGGCACACCACAACGTGGGAGCCGGGCTTCATGGTGTGGGCGTTTTTGATGGCCCAGCCCAGGGCGTGGGAGCTTTCCAGGGCGGGCATGATGCCCTCCTGGCGGCTCAGGGTCAAAAAGGCCTCCAGGGCGACGTCGTCGGTGACGCAGTCGTAGGTGGCGCGCCCGCTGGCCTGGTAGGCCGCGTGCTCCGGCCCAACGCCGGGGTAGTCCAGCCCGGGGGCGATGGAGTGCGAGGGTAGGATCTGGCCGTCCTCGGTCTGGATGAGCTGGGTGTGCATGCCGTGCAGCACGCCGGGGCTGCCCTGCTTGGACAGCGGTGCGGAGTGCCAGTCGCCGGGGTTGCCGCTGCCCGCGGCCTCCACGCCGATGAGCTTCACGCCCGCGTCGGGCACGAACTCGTGGAACGCGCCGATGGCGTTGCTGCCGCCGCCCACGCAGGCCACCACGTAGTCGGGCAGCTGCCCGGCCTGGGCGATCATCTGGGCGCGGGCCTCGCGGCTGATGACGGCTTGCAGCTCGCGCACCAGGAGCGGGAAGGGGTGCGGCCCGGCGGCGGTGCCGAAGCAGTAGTGGGTGGTCTCCTGCTCGGCTATCCAAGCGCGCAGGGCGGCGTTGATGGCGTCCTTGAGGGTCTTGGTGCCGGAGTCCACGCTGACCACCTCGGCCCCGAAGAGGCGCATGCGGCGCACGTTGAGGCTCTGGCGCTCCACGTCCGTGGCGCCCATGTAGATGGTGCACTCCAGGCCGAAGCGCGCGGCGGCCAGGGCGCTGGCCACGCCGTGCTGCCCGGCGCCGGTCTCGGCCAGCATGCGCTTCTTGCCCAGCTTCTTGGTCAGCAGGGCCTGGCCGATGGTGTTGTTGACCTTGTGCGCGCCGCCGTGGGCCATGTCCTCGCGCTTAAGCCAGAGCGTGATGCCCAGCTCCCTGGAGAGGTTTTCGCACAGGGTGAGCGGCGTGGGCCTGCCCACGAACTCGCGCAGCACCTGGCCCAGCTCGTCCTGGAACTCCTTGGAGGGCAGAATGCGCTCCACGGCCTCCTCAAGCTCGAGCAGCGGGGGCATGAGCAGCTCTGGCACGAACTGGCCGCCGAAAGTGCCGAAGTATCCTTTTTTCACGGGTGTTCCCCTTACAGTTTGGCCGCGCGGATGGCGTACAGCGCCGCGCGCAGCTTGGTTGCGTCCTTGATGCCGGGCGCGCTTTCCACGCCCGAGTTGATGTCCAGGCCCGAGGGCGTGTAGCGGCGGAGCATGTCGGCGGCGTTCTCCGGGGTCAGCCCCCCGGCCAGCAGCCAGGGGTTGGGGAAGCGCGCCGCAGCGAGCCTGTCCGATTCGATGGTGCGGCCATGGCCGCCGCCGCCGCTGCCCGCATCCGCCAAAAACAGGCGGCAGTGCGGGGCAAAGCGGTCAATCTCGGCCTGCAGGGCCTCGGTGCTCTCCGCCTTTTCCGGCCAGAGCACCTTGATGACCCGCGCGGCCCCGACCTGCTGGCAGAAGGCCTCGTCCTGCCCGTCGTGCAGCTGGGCCAGGTCCAGCCCGCCCGCCTGCATGATGTCCCGCACCTCGCTGGCGCTTTGCCCCACAAACACGCCCACCTTGAGCGCGCCCAGCAGGTCCGCGCGGCCGTTCAGGCTGGCCGGGAAGGCCGGGTCCACGTTGCGCGGGCTCCCCCGGTGGAAGATGAAGCCCAGCATGTCCGCGCCCAGGGCGGCGCACAGGCGCGCGTCCTCGGCCCTCGTCATACCGCAGATCTTCACCAGCGTGCGCTTCATGTGGTCCGGCTCCTGTTTTTCGCCACTGCGGTCAACGTTCTCAATGCCGCGCCGGGGTCGGCCTGGCTCATGAGCGAGGTGCCGATGAGCACCGCGTCGAAGCCAAGCTCCGCCATCTCCGCCAGCTGCCCCGGCGCGTCCAGGCCGCTGGCGCTGATCCATATCTCGCCCGGCTGCCTGTGCCGCACCAGTCGGCGCGACACGGAAAGGTCCGTCACCAGGAGGT
>JAVBYL010000321.1 GCA_030824035.1 Humidesulfovibrio sp. | reverse complement strand
CCGCCAGCCTTGGGGCCTTCCACAACGAAGCCGTCGGGCAGGTAGTCGTACCGGGCCAGCCACTTCTTGCACAGCACGGCGGCGGCGCGGCCGGAGGAAACGATGGGCACCAGCTTGGTGCGGGCCTTCTCGGCCAGTTCGCCGGGGAATTCCTCGGTCAGGTACTTGGGCAGGTCCAGGGGCAGGCCAGCGCCGGAGAAGATCACGTCCGCGCCTTCGCGCACGGAGGTCTTGACCAGGTCCGCGAAGTTGGTGAGAGCCACCATGATGTTGACGCCGAGCAGGCCCTGCGTCATGCGCTCCTTGGCCTTGCGGATTTCGTTTCTCAGGGCGCGGATATTGGCTTCGGTGCTATTGGAACCGACATCAGGCTCGCTCATGCCGATCATGGCCGCGGCGATAACGCCGACACCGCCCTCATTGGCCACTGCGCTTGCAAGGCCGGAGAGCGAAATGCCAACGCCCATGCCGCCCTGGATGATGGGGAGCTGGGCGATGCTGTCGCCAAAGTGAAGTTCAGGAAGTTTCATGAAAGGACCTCGCTTTAGTGTTGAGGCCTTGTTTCTTGTTTTACCTGTCTTGTCAAGATGGCCGGGGATCTTACTCGCTAGAGCTTTGCCAGCCTTGGCTCCACATAGCGGGTGAAGAGCATTTCCGAGAAGAACAGCGAGCTGGTGAAGGCCGGGGAGATGGAATTGAGCACATGCACGCTCTCATCCGTACCCTCGATGATGAAGTCCATGACCAACTCGTTCTTCTTGATGTCCACCAACTGCGGGCGAATGCCCGCCTTTGGGCTGGCCTCCACGTCGTCCGGCGAAAGCTCCTTCACCAGCTTCTTCGCGTCGTTGAAGAAGTAGCGGGAGCTGTACTTCCTGGGTTCCTCCAGGGCCACCTCGCGGAACTTCTTGTTGCGCAAAAACAGCAGCGCATCGCGCAGCAGAATGGACGGGGCCTCGGAGTCCATGCCGGAGAAAATGCCGTAGTTCTCTCGCCCCAGGGCCGGGATGGCGGTGGGGCCCAGGTACACATCGCCGTGGACGCCACGGGTGAAGTGCACGCCCAGAAACGGGTTCTTGATGTTCGGCACCGGGTAGATGCTGCCCCGGATGGTGTGGGTCTTGTGCTTCTTGAGCTTTTTGTAGATGCCCTTGAAGGGGATGAGCTGGTAGTCCTGCCCAAGGCCGAAGGCGTGGGCCACCACATCGCCGTACGCGCCGGAGGCGTTGAGGAAGAAGCCGCAGGAGATGTCGCCGTTGGTGGTTTTGACGACCAGCCCCTTGCCCTGGCTTTTGCCCAGCCCCATGAAGCGCGTATCGAAGCGGAAACGCACCTTGCCGCTGTCCTCAAGCTCCTTCTGGAAGCTCTTGATGATGGCCTTGGGGTCCACCACGGCGGTGTAGTGGGAGAACAAGGCCTGCCCGGCGCTTTTGGCGTTGGGCTCAATCTCGGCCAGTTGCTTGTCGTCGATGAGCTCCACCTTGGCCCCGTTCTGGGTGGCGCGGCTGTAAAGCTCGCGCAGGGTGGGCAGCTCGGATTCATCACGCGCAACGATGACCTTGCCGGTCTTGAGCAGGGGCAGCCCGCGCTCCTCGCAGTATTCCTTCATGCGGAAGTTGCCCTTGAGGCACGACTCCGCCCGCAGGCTGCCGGGGGCGTAATAGATCCCCGCGTGGAGCACGCCGCTGTTGCGGCCGGAGGCATGCCTGCCCACTTCTGGCTCTTTGTCGATGACCAGGATGTCGCCGTAACCGGCCTTGACGAGGTCGCGCGCGACAGTGAGCCCGACAACGCCCGCGCCGCAGATGAGAATGTCCGCTGTGATCATGTTCCGTCCTTATTCCGTCGAGAGCAGTTCGAAACCCGTGGCCGGGTCGCGCCTGCGGAGGAGTTCCATTCCAGCAAATTCAATAAGCACGAATTCGCCGATGGTCCAGATGTCGATGCCGGGCCGGATGCAGCCCGCCAGCGTCCGCTGGCCACGGCCGAACACGCCGTGCATGTGCAGCCTGGGCGAGCCGGATTCATCCGGAAACAGCGTGCCCACGGCGGCGGCCTCGTGGATGCCGGGGAGGTCCGTCAGCACCGGCACGGGCGGCATGGCCGTCTTGCCGTCCGGCCCGGTCTCCGGCCCTGTGACGATGCGGCCGGAGCCGACCCCGCCCATCAGGGCGCAATAGGCCCGCAACACTCCGCGCTCTGCCGCAAAGCGCTCCACGCACTCCGGCAGGCTGTCGCCGTCTTCCAGGCGCAGCACGAATACCCGACCAATGCGTCCTTCCGCAACCTTCATTTTTGGCACTCCTTGAGCATTTTCGCCACGCTCCGCTAGGCCACGCAGGGGCCTTTGTAGTCGCACCAGTCGCAGCGCCTGCCGGGCCGCGCAACCAGCTCCGGCGCGGCCAGCATGTGCCGCAGCACGAAATTGAGCAGCGCGGGAACGCGGTTGCCGATGACCTCCCTGCGTTCCTCGTCGTCCACGTCATCGCCAAAGAGCGGCTTTTCCTCTCCGCTCTTCTTCAGCTCCACCCAGGCCGCGTTGTGCGCGGCAAAGCCGCCCTGGCTCTCCAGCAACAGCAGGTACAGCGGCAGCTGGGCGTCCAGGCCGCTCTCGGAAAGCTCGCGCAGCAGGTCCTCGGCCTCCGGGGTTCCTGGGGGCGTGGCCGCCACGCGCATGAACAGCTCCGTGTCGAGCCAGGGCGCGCCGCCCTTGGCCTGCACGTTGCCGGTCTTGTAGTCCAGCACCATGTTGCCGCCGGGCCGCAGGTCCACGCGGTCGATGGTGCCCTTGAGCTCCACGGAGAGTTCCTCGCCGCCTTCGCCGTCCTCAGCGCTCGCGCCAGGCACGGTCACGGTCATCCGCACCTCGCGCTCCAGCTCCACCACCGTGGTGGCGGGCATGTTGGCCAAAAAGCGCGAGAGCCGCTCCCGCGCCGCCGCCAGCAGGGCCACGCGGGCGTCGTAGGGCAGTTGGAGAGAGAAGGCGCAGGTGGTCAGCTCGTGCTCCAGGGCGTCGCGCAGGGCATCGGCGCTGAAGTCCTCCCCTATAATGGGCGTGCCCAGGCGCGGGGCGAAGAAGTCGCGCAGCACACGGTGCACGATTTCCCCAAACAGGGCGCGGTCCCCGTCCTCGGCCACCTGGTCCATGGTGGTGAGGGCCAGCACGCGGCGATACAAAAACAGCTTGGGGCAGGCCAGGTAGTCCTCCACGGCGGAGGGCGTGATGCCCTTGGTTCGCAGGTGGCTGAGCAGCCGTGCGCGGATGTCCGGGCTCACGGCCACAGGGGGCCTGTGCGGCAGCAGCGGGGTGACGGGGAACGACACGGCGCGCAGCACGGCGCCCGCCTCGTGCAGGGGCCTGGGCTTCACCAGCTCGCCCGTGCGTTTCTCCTCATCCCACAAGAGTTGCTCGACGTAGCGGCTGCGCACGCTTTTGCCCTCCAGCGCGCCGGGCCGGGTGCCGCTCTGGTACAGCACGCACACCTCCTGGGCCCCATGCAGCAGGCGGAAGAAATTGTGCGCCGCCACGTTGTCGCGGGTGCGCGCGCCGGGCAGGCCCAGGGCCAGCCGGAGCGGGTCGGGCAGCAGCGGGTCCGGGGCGCTTACGCCCGGGAGCTTGTCCTCGGTGGCGTCGATGACGAACAACCGCTTGAAGCGCAGCAGGCGCGTTTCCAGCATGCCCAGCACCTGTGTGCCCGCCAGCGGCTCCGGCTCGAAGGATACGCGCTCGGCGTCCAGCAAATGCCGCAGGATCATGAACAGCAGGGACTGGTCGTAGGTTTCATCGGCCAAAATGCTGCCGGTGAGCTCCGGCACCACGGACTGCCACAGCCGCAGCAGGCACTCCGCGTCGATGAGGAAGGTGTGCCAGATGTCGCCGCCGCGCCGTTTGAGCAGCTCGCACAGGGCGTACAACGCCTGGCCCAGGCCGCGCAGTGTCGTCAGGCCGCTGAAGTTGTCCAGGCAGCACTGGCGCACCTCGGCCAGCAGTAGGCGGAAGGCCTCCTCGGAAACCGGGCAGGTGTCCGGGTCGTACACGGGCAGCCATTCGCCGGGTGACTGCATGGCCCCGGAGGAGCGTATGTGCCGCTCCCAGGCCTGGAACGCCGCCTTGAGCGGGGTTTGCTCCTCGGCCTGGAGCATGCGCAGGGCGGGCTGCCGCACAAAGGCCACGAGGTCGCGCCAGGCGTAGCGGGCGTTCTGCCCCGTGCCTTCGGCGTTCTCGTGCAGGGTCAGGATGCACTCCACCAGTTGCGCCAGGGAAGAGCGCGCCAGCGGGTAGCCCATGCTGATGTTCACATCGCGCGCGGGCAGGTGGTGCATGACCGGAACCAGCGCGCCGGGGTCCGGCAGCACGATGGCCGTGGAGTCGCCATCCGGCAGGGCGGCCAGCTCCCCCTGCAGGGCGAAGAGCTGGGAATGCAGGTCGAAGCCCTCGTACAGGCGGCGGCGCTGTTGGGGGGCGTCCTCCTGGCCGGTCTCCAGGGCGGTCTCCAGCTCCGCGCGCGCGCCCCAGCGGCGCAGCAGGGCGGCGTGCTCGCGCACGGCCCAGTCGCCGCCACGGCCTTGGGCCAGGGCCGGGTCCGTGTGCCAGAGCACCAGCGCGCCAAGCCTCTCGGCAAACAGGCGGAAGAGCGTCTCCTCCGTGCCGGCCAGGGCGTAAAATCCAGCCAGGATGAGGCGCTCGCCCTCCAGGCTTTCGGCCAGCTCCTGCTGGTGCCCGGCGAGCCACAGGGCGTCCAGGCCCGGCGTGGTCCAGCCTCGGCTTTCCATGGCGCGTTTGTAGGCCGCGTCGATGCCGCCCAGCTGCCCCAGCAGGGCCGAGGCCCAGGGCAGCACCTCGCCCTCCAGGTGCTGGATGTCGCCGGGGGCCACGCCTTGGCGGGCCAGTTCCTCCAGCACGGAGGCCAGGCGCGAGCCCCAGGGGAAGAACTCGCGGGCCGAGGCGTTGAGGCTGCCCAAGGGCCCGGCGGCCAAGCCCGTATCGCCCGCACCAGCCTCTTTGCCGGTGATGATGCGGTGGAGCAGGCCGATGCGGTCCAGCGTTCCAGCGCGGGTGAGGGGCTCCTCGGAGAGCGCCTGGCGCTGCTGGCGCAGGAATTCGTCCAGGGACTGCATGCGCGGCAGCACGGCGGGGCGAGGCATGCGCGGATGCTCGGCCAGGGCGGCCCTCAGGTGCCGGGCGGGCCGGTTGTGCGGGAACAGAATGCGGGTGCCGCGCAGGCCATCGCCAGCCGTTCCTGCCTCGCTGGCTAGGCGGTCCGCCAGGGCGGTGATGAAATCCTGGGTCCAGGGAACGATTCTTACGGGGTTCATGCGGCGCCTCCGGTCTTCAATGCCACCGAACCGGCGCAGACAGGCTCAATGACGCGGCGGTCGAGGTAGACCAGCGCGCCGGTGACCGTTGCCCCTTTGTCATCGCCTGCCGCGAACAGGGCCTGGACCAGCCGCAGGTAGCCCAGCAGTTGCTTGGCGTGGTCCGGGCTGGCCGCGCCGGTTTTGAACTCCAGCACCGTGGCCCCGTGCTTGTGGAAGGCCAGCAGGTCCGGACGCAGGAAGCCGCCGTCCTCGGCCAGGAGGGT
>JAVBYL010000310.1 GCA_030824035.1 Humidesulfovibrio sp. | reverse complement strand
AAAAAGGAAGAGCACCCCCCTAGGAGGTCATCACATGTCTGGATATCCCACCTACCCCGGCGCGCAGGCGCGGGTCAGCAAAGTCGAGGCCGTCAACGCGTTCATGCGCGGCGTGTACGGCTGGATGAGCCTTGGGCTCCTGCTGACCGCTGGAACCGCGTGGTTCGTGGCCGCCAGCCCCTTTGGAGCCATGCTGCTGCAGCGCCCCATGCTGGCCATGGTCCTCGTGTTCGCCCAGTTCGGCATGGTCATCGCGCTTTCCGCCGCCATCCACAAGCTTTCCGGCACGGTGGCCACGCTGATGTTCGCCGCGTACAGCGCCCTCACCGGCGTCACGCTGTCGTCCATCTTCTTCGTGTACAGCATGGCCAGCATCTTCCAGGCCTTCATCGTGGCCGCGGGCATGTTCGGCGCCATGAGCATCTACGGCATGGTCACCAAGCGCGACCTCACGGGCATGGGCAGCTTCATGTTCATGGGCCTCATCGGCATCGTGCTGGCCTCTTTGGTGAACATGTTCTTCCAAAGCGCCGCCGTGAGCTTCGGCGTGTCCATCCTGGGCGTCATCATCTTCACCGGCCTTACCGCCTACGACACCCAGAAGCTCAAGTATATGGGCGAGGCCATGCCCCTGGACGACGCCACGGCCGTGCGCCGCGGCACCATCCTGGGCGCGCTCACCCTGTACCTGGACTTCCTCAACCTGTTCCTCATGTTGCTGCGCCTCTTCGGCAGCAGCCGCGACTAGCCCCGACCGCACCGGCGGGGGCGGGTCCAACCCTGGGCCATCCCCGCCGCACCACTCCATGCCGAATATTTCCGAACATCTCCGCCACCTGCGCACCCTGCAGCCGCTGCTGACTCCCCTGGGCCAGGCCTATGGCCTGCTCATGCGCGCCCGCCGCTGGGCCTACGAGTCCGGTCGCCTCAGCCGCTGGCGGCCGCCTTGCCCGTGCCTCAGCGTGGGCAACATCGGCATGGGCGGCAGCGGCAAAACCCCGCTCTGCGAGCACATCCTCCAGTGGGCCGATGCCCGCGACGAACTGGGCGTGGTGCTGACCCGTGGCTACGGGGCCAAGCCGGGGCGCCTGCCCCTGCTGGTGCTCCCCGGCGCGGACCCGGCCCAGGCGGGGGATGAACCCCTGCTGCTGGCCTCGGCCAGCGCCCAGGCCCGCGTGGTGGTCGACCCCCTGCGCGCGCGCTCCGGCCCCTGGGCTTACAAGCGCTTCGACCCCGACTACGTGCTGCTGGACGACGGCTTCCAGCACCTGCCCGTGGAGCGCGACCTCGACATCGTGCTGCTCACCCCGCGCGACCTCGGCCCCGGCTGGAACCGCGTGTGCCCGGCGGGCGGCTGGCGCGAGGGAGCCTCGGCCCTGTCCCGTGCCTCGGCCTTCTGCATCAAGGTGAATGAGGACGAGCTGTTCGGCCTGCGCGCGGGCATTGAGCGGCGGCTGGCGCGCTTCGACCGGCCCGTGTTCACCTTCGCCCTGCGGCCCGTTGGCCTGGAGCGGGTGAACAGCGCCACACAGCAGCTGGAGACCACCCGCGACCTGGGCGGGGAGGACTATTTGTTCTCCTGCGGCCTGGGCGACCCGGAGCAGGCGGCGGCCACGGCGACGCGTCTGCTGGGCCGGGCCCCCAAGGCCGTGCTGCCCTTTGCCGACCACCGGGCCTATACCCAGGCCGATGTGCGCCGCATCACCGAGGCCGCGCAGGCGGCGGGCGCGGCCCATGTGGTGGTGACGGCCAAGGACGCGGTGAAGCTGGCCCGGCTGGACGGCGCAGGGCGGTTTTGGACCCTGGCCACGCGGCTGGCCTTTGGGCCGTCGCTGTTTGCGGATGCGCCGGAAATCCGATCCTTCGACCACTGGCTGGGCGCGCGCTTCGACGCCCTGGCCGAGCACTACCGCCAGCAGTACCGCGAAGCGGTTCTTTGATGACGCGGGGCCAAGAGACCCCGCCCTGTTCCCCGCGCGACGGCGAGAGCGATTACATCGCCCCGGACGCGCCAGCAACCTCCTGAATTTCCTTCCAACACTACGAGATATTACGTGAAACTTAAGAAGAAAAATCGCAATCCGAGCGCGCCGCCGCTCCCCACCGATCACACCACCCTGCTGAAGTTGCTGCGGGAATCCAAGCGCCCGCTTTCCGCGGACGACCTGCTGCCCGTGCTGGGCCTGCACCGCCGCAAGCGCGGCGTGGTGGACGAGATGCTCCACGAGCTGGAGGTCCAGGGCAAGGCCATCCGCCTGGGGCGTGCCTACGCCCTGGCCGACCGCGTGCGCCAGGTCACCGGCAAGGTGCAGCTGCAGCGCTCCGGCGCGGCCTTCCTCATCCCAGACACCCCCGGCCAGAAGGACGTTTTTTTGGGCCAGGACATTGGCGGAGCCTGGCACGGCGACCGCGTTGCCGTGGTCATCACCCGTGAGCTGAGCGCGCGCGGCAACGCCCGCAACGCCGAGGGCCGCGTGGTGAACATCCTGGAGCGCGGGCGCAGCATTCTGCCCGTGCGCGCCATGCGTCCGGTGGGGGAGGGCGAGTGGATGACCCGGCCCACCGACCCGCGCCTGGACTTCATGCTGCTGGCCCGCAAGGTCGATCCGGCTCTGGGCGTGCAGAAGGGCGACATCGTGCTGGCCGCCCCGGGCGAGCAGGTGGACAGCGCCCTGTGGGAGGGGACCATCCTCTCCCGTCTGGGGCCGGAGACCCTGGCCCAGGTGCAGGAGGCGCTGACCAAGGCCAACCACGGCGTGCCCACGGGCTTTCCCGAGGACACCCTGGCCGAGGCCGCGCGCCTGCCCAAGCTCCCCGGCGAGGGCGACTTCAAGGGCCGCGAGGACCTGCGCGCGATCCCCTTCGTCACCATCGACGGAGCCACGGCGCGGGACTTTGACGACGCCGTTTACGTGGCCCGCAAGGGCCGGGGCTACGAGCTGTGGGTGGCCATCGCCGATGTGGCGCACTATGTGCCCCTGGACTCCGCCCTGGACCGCGAGGCTTACGAGCGCGGCAACTCCTACTACTTCCCGTCCTCGGTGGAGCCCATGTTCCCCCAGGCGCTTTCCAACGGCCTGTGCAGCCTCAACCCCCTTGTGCCCCGGCTTTCCGTGGCCGTGCGCATGCAGTACGGGGCCGATGGCCTGCCCGGCGAGGTGCGCGTGATGAACGCGGTGATCCAGAGCCACGCCCGGCTGACTTACTCCCGCGCGCGCGATGTGTGCGTGGACAAGCTGCCCCAGGCACGCGCCGAGCTGGCCGCTGAGGTGGGTAAAGCGGGCGACGAGGTCGTGGCCATGCTGGACGTGGCCGAGGAACTGGCCCGCAAGATGCGCGGCAAGCGCATGACCCGCGGCAGCCTGGACTTCGACCTGCCCGAGGGCGAGGTGGTGTTTGGCCCCACGGGCCAGCCTGTTTCCGTGCGGCCCAAGGTGCGGCACTTCGCCCACCAGCTCATCGAGGAATTCATGATCGCCGCCAACGAGGCCGTGAGCGAGTTTTTGCAGGCCCACGCCTTGCCGTGCCTGTACCGCGTGCACGGCGAGCCGGACCGCGAGAAGCTGGAGACGCTCTACACCCTGCTGGCCCGCCTGGACGGGGAGCACGCCGCGCACCTCACCAAGGGCCGCAAGAATGCCGCCCGCTTCACCGATGACGACTTCACCCCCGAGGCCCTGGGCCGTCTGCTGACCTCCGTGGCGGGCACGGAGCGGGAGTTCCTGGTGCAGCGCCTGGTGCTGCGCAGCATGAAGCAGGCGCGCTACCAGCCGGAAAACGAGGGCCACTACGGCCTGGCCAGCGAGAGCTACGCCCACTTCACCTCGCCCATCCGCCGCTATGCGGACCTCATCGTGCACCGGCTCATCAAGATCGCCCTGGGCGACAAGCAGCTGCCCGTGCCGGGCCATAATAGGCTGGCCGAGATGGGCCAGCACCTCTCCGGCAGGGAGCGCGTGGCCATGGAGGCCGAGCGCGAATGCCAGAAGCGCTATGTGTGCATGGTGCTCACCCCGCAGGTGGGCAGCGTGTTCTCCGGCGTGGTCTCCGGCATCACAGAGTACGGCTTTTGGGTTGAGATGCCCGAGGTGCTCACCGAGGGGTACATCCGCCTGGCCAACATGCGCGATGACTACTACGCCTACTTCAAGGAGCGTGAGATGCTCGTGGGCCAGCGCCTGGGCAAGACCCTGCGCGTGGGCCAGAGCGTGCGTGTGCGCCTCGCCAATGTGTCCCTGGACCGCCTGGAGATCGACCTGGAGCTGGCCACGGGCAAGCCCGGCGAGGGCCCGGCCCTGGCCGATGGAGAAGGTGGCGGCGCTGGACTGCCGGTTCCGCACCTGGAGCGCCGCGTTCAGCGCGGCCGCGAGGACCGTGAGCGCAAGGGGCAGGAGCGTAACGGCCAGGAGCGTAAGGGGCAGGACCGTAAGGGGCAGTCGCGCTCCGGTCGCCGGAAGCCCTCTGGCGATGTTGGCGCGGGTGGCGGCGCGGGTGGCGGCAGGCCCGCTGGCCCCGGCGGGAAGCCATCAGGCAAACCGGGCGGCAAGCCTTCGGGCAAGCCCAGTGGCAAACCCACTGGCAAACCCGTTGGGAAAGCCGGGCGCAAGCCGATGGTCAAGCGCGACAGCTAGCCGAATAGCATCAGGGGGAGCTGCCCCGGCCCCGCCTGGGGCACTTCCCTTTCCCCCTGCCAAGGAGGCCCGCGCTTGTGCTGGCGCCCTTGGGACTCCAAACGACGCAGAAAAGCCCCCCAGGAGCATCGCTCTTGAGGGGCTTTTTCGTTTTTGCGGGGTCAGGCGTCTGTCTGGGCTTACGACCCGCTCAGCTCCAGCTCCAGCACCTCGTAGTGGCGCACGTGCTTGTCCGCCACTATCTCGAAGCGCTCGTCGCCGGGGTACAGCACGGCGGTGTCCTTGTTGTCTCCGGCAAAGGCGCGCACGGCCTCCCAGTCCTTCCAGTAGGTCACCAGGCACAGCTCCTGGCAGCCGGACTTCAGCGCCAGGCAGGTGTCGCCCATGCGTTCCAGTATCTGGTGCCCCAGGTAGCCCGGCGTGGCCTTGGCCTCGCGGACGCCGGTGCGCCGCAGGTGGGTCAGGAACCCCTCGCGGTGCCGGGTGGGGCACAGGCATTTCCATTCGCGCGCGATCATCGCGTTCCCCTTCCTCGCCCCTAGGGCTTGCGCAGAATGCCCGGGTGGTGGGCGTCTCCTTCCTTCTTGACCTTGTGGCACATGGAGCAGTTGCCGCGCGCGCCCAGGGGGGCGGCCAGCTTTTGGTATTGCAGGGGCTGGATGGAATCGCGGTTGCCGCCGTAGGGGTTGGCCGAGGGGTACAGCGCGTGCTGCGGCCCGTGGCAGGCCGGGCAGGAAAGCGCCCCGGCCTCATCCAGCCTGCTGCGGAAGCGGTCGTTGGCGTTCTTGGTCCAGTTGCCGAAGGCCTGGGTCGGGTCCGGCGAGCCGTAGTCCTTGTGGCAGGCCAGGCAGTCTGGGGTTTGCAGCCAGGCGGTGCGCGGCGGAATGAGCTTCTTGTCCATCAGCTGCGGGGTGATCTGGCTGATGAGCTTCTTGGCTCCGCGCTTGCCCTTGCCGTC